>NZ_BAABHO010000245.1:0-501 GCF_039542135.1 Actinomycetospora chlora | reverse complement strand
TGAAAAGGTGGCTCAGGACAATTCGCTTAATCCATCACACATCAGCCTCTATTTAGCCTTATTCCAGTTCTGGAATTTCAGCCGTTTCCGAAATCCGGTCAGTATTTCCCGCGATGAGGTGATGCGAATCAGTAAAATCCGCTCAAAAGCCACCTATCATAAATGCCTGAAGAATCTCCATTCTTCGGGCTATATTGATTATCAGCCGTGTTATAATCCGTTTACAGGAAGTCAGGTGGTGATGTTGGACTTTGGTGGGGAGTTGAAGGTTGGTGGTAAACAGCAAGATAGGAAAAAGTAATTTTTTCTTAAAATCCCCAACGCACAAATTGAATAAGTATTTTTAATCAATTCCTAAATAAATAAACTTACGTAAGGAAAGAATCATTTTCTTAGTATATGATATTGATGAAGGATAATGGAAATAATGTTAAATTTGTAAATATGCATCAATTATCATCCACCCTTTTCAAATCCATTAAGCATTTGATTGAAAATGCT
>NZ_BAABHO010000244.1:0-502 GCF_039542135.1 Actinomycetospora chlora | reverse complement strand
CGGACTTTGCGTTTAAAATAAACCTGCAAAGGAGATACAATTACAACCTTACGAAAATACTAAAAACTGAAAATTCAGCAAAATGAAAAAAATCAAGCGATAAATTTTGTCAGATTTAATTAAATCTTCTATTTTTGCTTAAAATTATAGCATTATGATGTTATCAGCTTTTTGGCCGTTTTACCAATTCCTTTGGACTGTTTACTTCTTCACAATGATGTTGTGCGGATTCTGGTGTATTTTGATGTTCTTCGGATTCATCGTACCACTTTGGTTAACAGAAGGTGTTGCAGAATACTTTGGTAAAATCAACAAAAACTTTGACCCGGAAAAAGTAAGATACAAGAAATTGTACGAGCAGGAAGGTGTAGAAGTTATCTACCAAAGACCAGCAGGCGAAAGACCAGCGAGTCACGGTCACCACCATTAATTAGGCAATTTTCTTTTCGTGAGAGATTGCACTCAAAGCGAAACAATATATAAGAATCCATTCTTTCGAGAG
>NZ_BAABHO010000243.1:0-502 GCF_039542135.1 Actinomycetospora chlora | reverse complement strand
AACTGAATACCAATATTTCGGGAGATTAACATATCATATCCTTATCAATCCTTTTAGTAACAAAAGTATTAAACGAAATTCTTTCGAACGTGATAGATTAAAAACAGAATATCAAAAAACCGAAGATACCTATAGAGCTGATACTATTGCTAATAATCATAAGAAAGAATTGTTAGATTTAAAAGTGAAAATAGAAAAATTTAATATTAAAAAAAAATAACATTAACACTTCGCTGAATACTGTTTTATCTCAGCTTAAATTAAATGAATCTGAAAAATTACAATTGAAAAGAGACAGCCTTTTGTATGAAGTCGAAAAAAATGAATTAGATCTCAACATCGCAGAAAGACAGAAAAAAGAATTTGAATCTGAAGAGTATTTTCTGGCAGCAAGAGAAAAGATTGATGAAGCATTTGACAAAGCAAAAGAAGACAACAATTCTAAAGTAGTCAATCAAGCAATAGCAGGAATAAATATATATTGGATCTCCATTGGTTACGG
>NZ_BAABHO010000242.1:0-503 GCF_039542135.1 Actinomycetospora chlora | reverse complement strand
ATTGTTTGGTTTTTTGTTTTTGATAAGCCAGATATTTGCGAAAAAATCATTCTTGCTGTAGAGATCGTTTGCAGCGTTTATCTATTTTACATCATCATTCCCTACACCAGATTCGGGAAAACGATGATTGATAAAATCCAACCCGATTCTGGTGAGAAAGTTCTCGATATTTTAGTTTGTAATGTTTATCAGCATAACAGGAATTATCAGAAATTGATTGATTTGGTTAAAGAACAAAATCCATCGGTTTTGTTTTTTCTGGAAACCGATGAAGAATGGCAAAATGCTTTGAAATCGGTTACAAAACATTACGAATACAAAATCGAAGTTCCTTTGGCCAACACTTACGGACTTTTATTTTACAGCCATTTCCCGGTTAAGAATTACGAAATCAATTATTTGATTGACGATGATATTCCGTCGATTGTTGCCGATTTGGAATACAATAATCAGACAGTCAGATTATTCGGAATCCATCCGACACCGCCGGTTCCACAGGAAAA
>NZ_BAABHO010000241.1:0-503 GCF_039542135.1 Actinomycetospora chlora | reverse complement strand
GTAAAATCAAAACTCCGGGAAGTTTTTTTCCTGTATTGGAAGTTACTAATCCATTCAGTTTTTGGTTTCCGTCTTTATAAGGCACGGATTTTAATTGCTGAGCTATTCCGGTCTGGATGCCTAACAATACTGTTAATAATGTTAATGTAATTTTCATAATATTCTTTATTATTGATTTGATTTTGATTTAAATGTTTTGAAGATATTCATCAAAAATACGATTAAACTAAAGATGACCAATTGTAACCCGACATAATGCCAGCCGCCGAGTTCCCAGCACTTCAAACCGATAAATGTTCCGATAGCGCCGCCGGCAAAATAGGAAGTCATATAAATGGTGTTGATTCGGCTATTCGCTTTTTGGTCTAATCTGTAAATCAATGCAACGTTTGTCACCTGAATGGATTGAACACCAACATCGATAAAAATAACAGCTAAAATAATTGATATCAAATAATTTGGAAAAAGAAAGATAATAACTGAGCCCGCCAACAAAATAATAC
>NZ_BAABHO010000240.1:0-505 GCF_039542135.1 Actinomycetospora chlora | reverse complement strand
ATAGTTTTTATGATGCTTAAAGATAAGATTTTTTACGGAAAATTTTTGCTGTCTGGAATAAAAAAACCGCTCTGTCTGGGCGGCTTTTTATTTCATATCATTTGATACAATATTGTGAGTGTCATTTTTTACCACGGAATTTCTCCCGATTCAGGGTTCGTTTCTTCGCAGAAAAATTTTCCCGTTACGCCGTCATTGCCAATTAAAGCATATTTTACAATCCGTCTTCCGGCATCTCCCACCGTGCCTGTTCCACGGTTGTTGTTAAAATCCGTCTTTGTAAAACCCGGACTTACCGCATTGATTTTGAAGTTGGTATCACGAAGTTCATACGCCAGCTTCACAGTGTACATATTGAGCGCTGCCTTAGAAGATAGATAAACTGCCCCTTTGTGGTTGTAATACTTGTAAGTCGGGTCGCTGTGCAAAGTTATGGAACCCTGACTCGAGCTTACCATCACAATTCTTGGCTCGTCCGATTGTTTCAGCAGGTCCAAAAAAGCCT
>NZ_BAABHO010000239.1:0-505 GCF_039542135.1 Actinomycetospora chlora | reverse complement strand
GAGGTTCTTAAAAAAGTGCCTTCTAAGTATGTCGCATCCCTTCTGGGAATCACTCCTGTCTCATTAAGCAGAATAAAAAAACGAATTTTACGAGGAAATTAACAAACGTTAATTTTTACCTCAAAATTTGGTTATACATTTGCTGCTCATAATAAGGCTCTCCTATTCTACCTTAAAACACACAATGATGAAAATGAAGGAGAGCTTTATTTTTTTATAACCCTACCACAAATCCGACACTAGGAATAAAACCTGAACTAAAAATACTGCTTCTCTCTTTCCAAAGCACATTATACATAATCCCGAATTGTACAAAAGCATTATTGCCCAGACTCTGCATATAGCCGCCGCCAAGATATAACGCAGTTTCATCTGTATCAAATTTGTACCCTGTGAATTTTTCTTTTGAATTGATGAAATATTGCTGAAGATTGGCACCAATAAAAAACGATCTTGCAAAATAATAATTTACAAAAGGACCAACTCCGAACATTGTTGATTTATA
>NZ_BAABHO010000238.1:0-505 GCF_039542135.1 Actinomycetospora chlora | reverse complement strand
CTGTAACAAGATTTCCGGAAACCATTTTGGAAGCGCTTGAAAAAGCAGGAAAATCGATTGAAGATTTGGATTTATTAATTCCTCACCAAGCGAATATCAGAATCGCGCAATATGTTCAGCAATTGTTGAAATTACCGGACGAAAAAGTCTTCGTTAATATCCAGAAATATGGCAATACAACGGCGGCTTCCATTCCAATTGCTTTGAGCGAAGCGATTCAGGAAGGCAGAATGAAACGTGGCGATTTGGTTTGTATGTCGGCTTTCGGAAGTGGTTTTACTTGGGGAAGTGTTTTGTTTGAGTATTAATCCAAATTAATTTAAAATAGAAAAGAGCTATTCAAAAACGAATAGCTCTTTTTTTATTGGTTAATTTTTTGAACAACTTTATCAGACAGTGATTTCAATTCCATTATTTCATCGATGCTTAGATTCGTTGCTTTTGCTAGCTCCATCGGGATGCAAGTGGCTTTTTCCCTGAGTTTTGTGCCTTTTTCCGTTAAGTG
>NZ_BAABHO010000237.1:0-507 GCF_039542135.1 Actinomycetospora chlora | reverse complement strand
CGTTCATAAGATTGTAGATTTTTTCAGATTGTTTGATTTGATGTTTCATGTTATGAAAATATCAAGCCAAGAGAAATTTTCTGGATTAAGATTTGGGCGCCTTTATCCGCCTCCGTTCCCGCTTTTTTCTTTTTTTGCAAAAAAAGAAAAAGAGCTCCACTCAGGTCGGGGCGCGCTTCGCACAAAGGAAGAGTTGTCATAAATTCAACATATAATTTCCTTTGATGAGCGAAGCGTCTTTGTGACTCTTAAAAACAATTAGTAGTTTTTAAAAAACTTTGCGAACTTTGCGTTCAAAAATAAAAATTAATTCCAATTCTAATATAAGCGAATCGCCTTTGTGACCCTAATATGTTTTCAATCAATAAATAAAATCTTTGTGAACTTTGTGTTCAAAATCCCTCGCTTTTTAAATTTAAAAATCGCATTTTTGCAAACCTTCTCAAGCATAAATCAATGAAACGTCTAGACGTTCCATCTGACTTTAAAAACAATAAAAATTAAGAT
>NZ_BAABHO010000236.1:0-507 GCF_039542135.1 Actinomycetospora chlora | reverse complement strand
ATTATTGGTGCAGGCTGCCTCATTCACAAAGATGTTCCTGCCGGCAGTGTTCTCAAACTAAATCAGACTTTTTCATAATTATTTCTATGGAACAGGTACCAAAGATTTCTGTTGTAATGTCTGTTTATAATGGCAGTAATTTTTTAGCTCAGAGTATTCAGGCTATTTTGGAACAGACTTTTCGCGATTTCGAATTTATTATTATTGATGACGCTTCAACGGATAATACCCCTGACATTATAAAAAAATTCGCAAACCAAGATCTCAGAATCCGGGCTTTCCGAAACGAAAAAAACATTGGTCCGGCCGGCTTTATCAGGAATCTCAATACGGGTTGCAAAGAAGCCAAAGGAAAATATATTGCAAGAATAGACCACGATGACATCTCCAGAAAAGATCGTTTCCAGCTCCAGTATGATTTTCTAGAAAGTAATCCGGATATTTTTATTACTGGAGCAGCCTTGAGAAAAATCGATGAAAATGGAAATGATTTAGGATTGATGAAAG
>NZ_BAABHO010000235.1:0-508 GCF_039542135.1 Actinomycetospora chlora | reverse complement strand
CTTCAAACTTAACTTCTGTTTTCTGAGGATGAATATTGACATCTATTTTTTCAGGATCTAATTCCAGATAAAGAAAAAAAGACGGAATATAACCAGGCTGCAACAGACCATCAAAAGCTTCCTGAACAGCTTTGCTGAGATAAGCACTTTTGAAATATCTTCCGTTAACGAAGAAAAATTGTTCGCCTCTTACTTTTTTGGCGCCTTCTGGTTTTGTTACATAACCTTGTAGATTGACCCAACCAAGATCTTCTTTGATGGGAATCAGAAGCGGTTGAAGTTTTCTTCCGAAAACATCCACGATACGCTGCATCTGTCCGCCTTTTCTCAGCTTAAAAACAGGTTCGTCATTATGAAACATTTCAAACTCGATGTTTTCGTGGGCTAAAGCAACGCGCTGAAATTCATCAATGATATGACGGAATTCTACATTATCATTCTTAAGGAATTTGCGTCTTGCAGGAACATTGTAGAACAGATTCTTTACAGAAAAATTAGAACCTTCCAC
>NZ_BAABHO010000234.1:0-508 GCF_039542135.1 Actinomycetospora chlora | reverse complement strand
GAGTTGGTTCCGAACTCATAATTGTATATGTCTCCTGATTTTTACCATAATTAATGATTACCATGAGAAATTCAGTATCTAATTTTACTGAAGCCTTAGTAGTCTGCCAAGCACCCCAATTACTATTAGTTTTTCGAAAACTAAAACGATCCATTTGAATGTTAGTCTGTCCGAAATAAAAACAGCTCACTGTTAATAAAAATGCAATTAAGATTTTTTTCATAACCGAACTATTTCTTAACCGCATCTAAAGGATTATCATCATAGTTCATAAAGATTGATCCCATCTTTTTGTACTTCATCAATTTTCCATCTACACATACATTATAGATACCGCTACCATATCCGTTTTGAGCTTGAACGATAATGATTTTACTTTGATCTACATTTTTATCTATTGAGATAAATTTTTTCAGTCGCGGCATTTTAGATGGCTCTTTAAAATCTGCTGGTAGGTCACATTCTTTTTTTGATTCCTGAGCAAAAATCAGTGTTGGTAATACAAGAC
>NZ_BAABHO010000233.1:0-508 GCF_039542135.1 Actinomycetospora chlora | reverse complement strand
ATAATTTCGAAACTTTTTTGGAAAGCACCGGAATATCTTTTTTCTATTTTAAGCTTTTGCTTGGCTTTGTGTTTTCGTTTTTGATTACTTACTTCGCAATTCCTACAATAATAAAAATCTCCAGGAGAAAAAACCTGATGGATGAACCGGGCGCAAGAAGCTCTCATCTCAGGAAAATACCAAATTTGGGCGGAATTGCCATCTTTTTTTCATTAGGTGTTTGCGCACCGATTTTCGCTTACGAACTATTTGACCGGTACAAATTTTTATTTGCTTCTTTTATAATTCTGTTTTTTGTAGGAGTTATGGATGATATTATGGTTCTGAGAGCTTATAAAAAGTTACTGGCTCAAATTTTAGTTTCCGCGTTAATGGTTATTGGTTCTGATGTCCGTATAAGAAGCTTATTTGGTGTTTTTGGAATCTATGAGATCAATTATTATGTAAGTGTCGCATTCAGTCTACTAACATTTATTATTTTGATTAATGCTTTTAATCTGATTGACGG
>NZ_BAABHO010000232.1:0-508 GCF_039542135.1 Actinomycetospora chlora | reverse complement strand
AGGTAGTTTTTACTTACGACTTCGGAAAGATTCATGACTTGTGGCTGTTCCAAAAAGCTGATAATAAAACTTCCAACCGCCACTTCTCCGCCAACATAGCAGAACATCGCCAAAACTCCGAACTTCAAATGATTATGCTGCAAAGCACCAAAGCCTTTTACCAATTCTTCGCCTTTTACCTGGAAGTCAGGAAGCTTAACCCGCGAGATCAATAAAGCAACCAACAAAAGGATCGCTGCAAAGATCAGATAAGGAATTTTAGTTGCTGCTGCAGAGAAAGATCCATCCGGAGCAGAAAACAATTCGAAGATCAGATGTCCGCCCAAAACCGGCGCAATCGTTGTTCCGAAAGCATTGAAAGCCTGGGTCATATTCAGTCGGCTGGATGCGGAATCTTCCGGTCCCAAAAGAGAAACGTAAGCATTTGCGGTAATTTGTAATACCGTAAATCCTAATCCTAAAATAAATAATGCTCCTAAAAATAATGGATAAGAAGCAAAACTTGCCG
>NZ_BAABHO010000231.1:0-508 GCF_039542135.1 Actinomycetospora chlora | reverse complement strand
GGATATTTATGTCAATAGTTATAGTTGTTTTGCTTTTAATGATTTTTTTTGGTGAGAAATCATTTCTAAAACATACAAAATATACTATAGCGACTATAACTTCTGACTTTCACTATAGACAAACAACAAAAGGAGCAGGAACGGATTTCATATTTTTTTTAAATAACAAAAAAATTAAAAGTGGATCTTCAACAGGAACTTTTATTAAAGGTGATAACTACTTAATTGCATTTGATTCATTACACCCAAATAATAACTCAATTTTTCAAGTTAATGTAACGGATTCAATATATGTATATCCAAAAAATGGATGGAAACTAAAAGAAATTCCTTTTAAAGTTGATACAACTGCTCTAAAGCGGCAACTCAAAAAATGGTAAATGAAAAAGGGGATTTAGTTCCCCTCTTCATTTAATTTATACAGCCCTTTGAGTACGTCTAAAATAAAAAATTCTAAATCTTTTCTTATCCCTGTACTGAAAGGAATTAATAAATTCTGTTTTTTGGA
>NZ_BAABHO010000230.1:0-508 GCF_039542135.1 Actinomycetospora chlora | reverse complement strand
AAAACAAGAGAATCTACACGTCCTGAGAATGAATGCAATGCCATCTATTCTTATAGAAACGGGTTTTGTCAATAACTATGATGACGCTCATTATATTTCCACAGAAGAAGGCCAGCAAGCCATTGCGGAAAGCATCTTCAACGCTATTACAAGTTATAAGAAAATGATTGACAGAAATGTGAAGGAACCAGAGCCTGAAAAACCTGTTGAGCAACCATTAAAAAATGATTTCAGGATTCTATTAATGAGCACACCTACCAAATATAATGATGATGACCCTGCTCTTAAAGGACTCAAATACATTTTACCAATCAAGGAAAACGGAGCTTATAAATACTATTACGGAACAACCAACTATGCATCAGTAAGAGATACAAATCTAAAAACAGCAAAAGATGCGGGATTCCGTAATGCTATATCAATCAGCTTTGTTCCGAATCAGGCACTTGGAATAGGCTATTATACAATTGAAGTTTACACCGGAAAAGACAAACTGGATTCAAAATCT
>NZ_BAABHO010000229.1:0-511 GCF_039542135.1 Actinomycetospora chlora | reverse complement strand
ATATCATTGAGTTTTTCGTAACTCGGGATCACTTCAAAGTTGATTTTTATCTCTTTTTCCATTTTTTAAAATGAGGGAGGTAAAAATACATTTTTTGTGGAAATAAATTAACATTAATTGAAAAAAAACATCTAACCGATATGTTACGAATATTTTTAGCAGCTATTTTTATGTTTATCATTGGACTGACGAAAGCCCAGGACAAGATTTTTTGGAGTGAAAACCGAAAGCTGGTCTGGGAAGATTTTCAGTCAAAAAACCAGCCGAACACTTCCAAAGCTGCTGCTACAACCTTTTGTGGAATCTCTTATTTGTTGAATAGCCCAACCAAAAAATTCAGTTCCAAAGAAGTTAAGATCGAATCTTTTTTTGTGCCTTCAAAATCGTGGGCGCACAGTGACCACAAAACGGATTTGGTTTTGATGCACGAACAAAGTCACTTCGACATTGCCGAACTGTTTGCGAGAAGATTCAGGAAATTAATCAGCGACAAAATACTCGACGCAAAGAC
>NZ_BAABHO010000228.1:0-514 GCF_039542135.1 Actinomycetospora chlora | reverse complement strand
CATTATAAATCGGATACGTAATTGAGGGTAAATATCCTGTAGAATATCTATTGAATATATCATCAGGATAAATAATAAATGTAGCGATTGCACTTTGCTTAGTTCCGTTGACTTAAGCAGCAATCCATCCTTTTTGATATTTAGCAACAGTTCTTGCTAAGTCATAAGCACATTTGTTCTCTGCTATCTGCTTCCCCCCAAAATCTTTAATAAATTTTATTTCAGAATCCTGAGTTATGAGTACATTAAATTGGTACATTTCTTGTGGATTTTGGCATGGCTGCATATTTTTCTCAATAACAATATCGTGAAAATCCTTATAAAATCCGACATAACCATCTTTATATGGTATTTGATTAGAAGGGAAGTTTTGTAAAATATTATTTTGTGAATACAGAGAGATACTGATTAGTATAAATATTAAATTTTTCATGTTAATGGTTTTATTCCCCATGATCTGCATGGTCAGATGAAAAGTTGATTTCGATAATCCGGTTGGAACTGATAGGAACAC
>NZ_BAABHO010000227.1:0-515 GCF_039542135.1 Actinomycetospora chlora | reverse complement strand
GAATACCAGACCACCTGACCTGCCTCTTGAGAAATCTATATGCAAGTCAGGAAGCGGGTTAGAACTGGACATGGAACAACAGATTGGTTCCAAATAGGAAAAGGAGTACGTCAAGGCTGTATATAGTCACCCTGCTTATTTAACTTATATGCAGAGTACATCATGAGAAATGCTGGCCTGGAAGAAGCACAAGCTGGAATCAAGGTTGCTGGGAGAAATATCAATAACCTCAGATATGCAGATGACACCACCCTTATGGCAGAAAGCTGAAGAAGAACTAAAGAGCCTCTTGATGAAAGTGAAAGAGGAGAGTGAAAAAGCTGGCTTAAAACTCAACATTCAAAAAACTAAGATCATGGCATCTGGTCCCATCACTTCATGGCAAATAGATGGGGAAACAATGGAAACAGTGACAGACTTTATTTTCTTGGGCTCCAAAATCACTGCAAATGGTGACTGCAGCCATGAATTTAAAAGATGCTTGCTCCTTGGAAGAAAATCTGTGACCAACCTAG
>NZ_BAABHO010000226.1:0-515 GCF_039542135.1 Actinomycetospora chlora | reverse complement strand
GTTTGGAGCTGTTTTCGGAACAATGGGGGTCGCCTCTATCTTTATGCCAACTATTACAGGAATTATTGCAGACCGTTGGGTAAATGCGGAGAGAATATACTCGATTTTACAGATTCTTTATGGTGCAGTTCTTTTTATCTTGCCTCATACGGAGACACCAAACTCATTTTTCTCAATCATGTTGGTCGCAATGTGTTTTTATATGCCAACGATTGCATTAACGAATTCTATTTCTTACACAATATTGAAAAATAGTCATTTGGATGTTGTTAAGGATTTTCCACCAATTAGAGTTTGGGGAACAATAGGATTTATCGTAGCGATGTGGATTACCAATCTAACAGGAAATAAAGCTACAGAAGGGCAGTTTTATATTGCTGGCGGAGTCGCAATATTATTAGGCTTATATGCATTGACACTTCCGAAATGTCCGCCTCAGAAATTGATTGATAAAAATGCGCCACTTTCTGAACAGTTGGGACTGAACGCTTTCAAGTTATTCGGGAATTATAAAA
>NZ_BAABHO010000225.1:0-516 GCF_039542135.1 Actinomycetospora chlora | reverse complement strand
ATCACGCTGATTCATCAGAACTTCCAGATAATCTGCTCTCATATTTCTGAATAATTGATTGACGATGTCAATTCCTTGGTCTAATGCTTTAACTTCCTGAGACTTCATTTCGTAATATTTATCGAGATTTTTAATTGCAGACATTTGATTGGTAATATCAAGATAAGCGCTCAAGATGGTTTTGTCATATTCATACAAAGCCTGGATTTGTTTTGCATCAGCCGATTTGAAATTTGCCTGAATGGCGCTTTTGTTAATCAACGGACCAGCCAATTCTCCAACCAGACTATAAGCAATCGATTCCGGCATTTTGACAAGATATGACGGTTTGAAAGCTTCTAAACCAAGCGGAGCATTGATTTCAAGACTTGGATAGAATTCTTTTCTTGCTGCTTCAACATCCAATTTTGCAGATTGTAGTTCCAATTCCGCTTGTTTGATGTCCGGACGATTGGCTAACAACTGAGAAGGAATTCCTGTATAAACAGTCTGTGGAACAATCGACATAAAGCTTTC
>NZ_BAABHO010000224.1:0-517 GCF_039542135.1 Actinomycetospora chlora | reverse complement strand
CGATCAGTTCTCTTACGCCGTTGGTTTTAACTTCCGAAGCCAGATAATCCAGCATATCATCCGTTAATTCGATACCGTCACGGCTTAATTTATCAACGATAATTTTTCTTCTCGTCTCGAAATTAGGGGATTTGATTTCTGCAGAAAGTCCCCACTTAAAACGGGAAATAATTCTTTCCTGAGTATCCAAAATATCAGCCGGCGCTTTATCAGAAGTGAGGATAATCTGTTTCCCGTTCTGATGAAGGTAATCGAAAATATGGAAGAAGCTGTCCTGAGTCGCAGCTTTTCCGGAAAGGAACTGGATATCATCGATAATCAAAACGTCAATCATCTGATAATAATTCTGGAAATCCGTTTTGTTTTGAGATTTAGCCGCTTTTACAAAATCCTGAATGAATTTTTCTGAAGATTGGTAAAGAACCACTTTCTCCGGAAAAGATGCTTTCACTTCCAGTCCAATTGCTTGTGCCAAATGCGTTTTCCCAACACCATAGCCACCGTAAACAAACAATGG
>NZ_BAABHO010000223.1:0-519 GCF_039542135.1 Actinomycetospora chlora | reverse complement strand
GTAAAGTTGAGAAGTTTTTGAATATGAATTTTACATCAAATTCAAAAATGTAATAAAATGGCCTTTTTCTGCGCTGAAATTATTTTGAGAGTTTTTCGGAAACCTGGCTTTTAAACGTATCACTGATATTTAATTTTATTGGATTTCCTTCTGATGAAGCCAAATCCAGAATAATTTCCGAAGAGGAAAAAACCTTAATAAAATCGATGTTAACCATTTCTTTTTTGTTGATTTGAACAAAATTTTTCTGAGGCAATAATTCGGATAAATTTTTAAAACTTAAGTTTTTAAGAATGATTTCTGAATGGTTTTTCAGCTTCAAATCCTTATCACGACTATCGATTTCCGATGTTTTGATGTAAACTACATCACTGACAAAAATTCGGGTTTTGCCCAGATTGGTGTTCCATTCAAAAAAGTGATTTTTTCGCTGTTCACCCAACAATTTTTCTGCCTTTTCAAAAGCCTGCTGGAGACGTTCTTTTTTGATAGGTTTCCGCACATAATCCACCACATCAA
>NZ_BAABHO010000222.1:0-524 GCF_039542135.1 Actinomycetospora chlora | reverse complement strand
CCAACAATGTTAGGATTTGAAACGATGCTATTAAAATTTTTATTTTCCTCTCGGTCTCTTTGGCGGTTTTAAAGAAGGAGTGTTGCCTGGGGTTTCTTTATTATCACGCTGTCTTTTATCGGGCTGACCGGTAGATGTTGCTTTTCTTTTGGGTCCTGGTTTTAATGCCATAATGTATATTATTTAATTGTTAGGTATTGTAATTTCCTTAATATTGTATCAGTTTAATAAAATAAAGTGTTTTTTAATTATCCACTGAATGCTGATAAAGTACTTAATTTCTTAGTTGAATTCTAACATCTTCTTTCAATCGAACATTCTGATGAACAAAATTAAAAGAATCAAGTAATTGTGTAACCTCATTGTAGATATGACTTTCATTTCTTGTGTCTTTTATCGTAATGATTAGACAGAACTCCTGACTTGGTGTTATTCTCTGCATTTCAGCTTTTGTCTCTATGAAATCTCTAAAAAGACCTTCAACTTTTAAATACCAGTTTTTAGGATTTTTCAAATATTTTTCC
>NZ_BAABHO010000221.1:0-524 GCF_039542135.1 Actinomycetospora chlora | reverse complement strand
CTCCTTCATGTTTAGATGACGCTCTTTTGGTTTTTCCCTGAAAAGGTAACCATTGCAATAGATCCTGTGATTAAGTGGAATAGTGAAAACCTCTACCCTTTTGTCTTCATAGATTTTTACAGATTCTTTACCCTCTAGCTCGTGATAAATGACTTCAAAACCTTTGTATGTTTCTGTAATTTCAAAAATAGTATCCATCATTTTCTTGATACCTTTTGGGCCGTAGATATTCAGCGGGGTTTTTCTTCCTAATAATCGGAAAGACGCTACCAATCCCGGCAAACCAAAACAATGATCACCATGAAGATGTGAAATGAAAATATGATTAATCTTAGAAAAACGGACTTTAGCCTTACGCATCTGCACCTGAGTTCCTTCGCCACAATCTATAAGGAAATGACGTTCTTCCATTTCCAGAAACTGAGAAGTCGGAGAAGAGTTAATAGTCGGAATTGCTGAATTGAATCCTAAAATTGTAAGATATGTACTCAATTTTTCTTAGATGTATTGAAATTACGAGGTAA
>NZ_BAABHO010000220.1:0-524 GCF_039542135.1 Actinomycetospora chlora | reverse complement strand
ATCAGAAGAAAAGAGAAAATGGAAACGGATAAAGTTTCTACCAGCATCATTGAGCAGGAGAAACAAACATGGTATCAAAATCTATACATCATTTTAGGAAGTATCATTCTGCTTGCAACCGTATTCTTTTTCTTTACTATAAAATACTTTAAAAGTTATCGAAACGAAAAAGAACAGAAAGAAATCATGGAAGATGATCTTATCGAAAAAGAAGAAGAACTCAATCACCTTGAACTGAAAGTAAATGATGCTTTTGCCGAATTATTGGAATTAGCGAAAAGCAATGACTCTTCGTTTCTAAGCCGTTTCAAAGAAGTTTATCCTTATTTTTACAATAAATTAATTACCAATTATCCGGAACTTACAAACGGGCAATTACAATTCTGCGCGTTACTGAAATTAAATTTTACAACAAAAGAAATTGCGCATTACAACAACATCTCTGTAAGAAGTGTCGAGACAAGAAAAAACAGATTAAGAAAACAGCTTGATATTTCTTCTGATATTGACCTTAATAAGTGGAT
>NZ_BAABHO010000219.1:0-525 GCF_039542135.1 Actinomycetospora chlora | reverse complement strand
GGCAGGCGTCAGACCCTATACGTCGTCTTGCGACTTCGCAGAGCCCTGTGTTTTTGATAAACAGTCGCCTGGGCCTCTTCACTGCGGCCGGCATTGCTGCCGGCGTCTCTTCTTCCGAAGTTACGAGACTATTTTGCCTAGTTCCTTAGCCACGACTCACTCGAGCACCTTAGGATTCTCTCCTCGACTACCTGTGTCGGTTTTGGTACGGGTTGCTTCACTTCGGCTTTTCTTGGAAGCGAGTTCACTACAGCAGCTTCGCCCGAAGGCTAGGCCTTGACTATTCCGTCAGTCTTCAGCAGCTACGTCACTCCGTCCCCTTTTTAGTGTGAGCAAGTATGGGAATATTAACCCATTGTCCATCCACTACCCCTTTCGGGTTCGCGTTAGGTCCCGACTAACCCTCAGCTGATTAGCATGGCTGAGGAAACCTTAGTCTTTCGGTGAGGGGGTTTCTCGCCCCCTTTATCGTTACTTATGCCTACATTTTCTTTTCTATCCGCTCCACAATACCTCGCGATACTG
>NZ_BAABHO010000218.1:0-529 GCF_039542135.1 Actinomycetospora chlora | reverse complement strand
CGGACTTTGCAGGTCTTCATTTTACAGGTTCTACCAAAGTATTCCAAGGTATGTGGAAAATGATCGGCGACAATATCCATAACTACAAATCTTACCCTAGAATCGTTGGAGAAACCGGAGGAAAAGATTTTGTAATGGTTCATCCTTCTGCTAATGTTGAAGCAGTTGCAACAGGCTTGGTGAGAGGTGCATTCGAATATCAGGGACAAAAATGTTCTGCTGCTTCCAGAGCTTATATTCCTAAATCCCTTTGGAATGATGTAAAAGCTGTAATGGAAGCTCAGATCAAAACGATCAAAATCGGCTCTCCGGAAGATCCTTCTAATTTTGTAAATGCTGTCATTGATAAAAACTCTTTCGAAAAATGTAAAGGTTATATTGACAGAGCAAATGCTGCAAGTGATGCAAACGTAATCATAGGCGGAAAATACGACGATTCCAAAGGCTGGTTTGTTCATCCGACAGTTATCGAAACAATCAATCCATATTACGAAAGTATTGTTGAGGAGATCTTCGGTCCGATCTTAAC
>NZ_BAABHO010000217.1:0-529 GCF_039542135.1 Actinomycetospora chlora | reverse complement strand
ACCTTTGTAATGGCCGCAAAGAAAAATCAGATTCTTTTTAATTGATAAGGTATTGGCGATTCTTTGGTTCAATGTTTCGCCGTCAGGAGTCAGATAGATGATTTCATCATAATCTCTTTGAGATTTAAGTTCGGAGATGCATTTGTCCAACGGTTCTACCATCATCACCATGCCAGCGCCGCCGCCATAAGGTTCATCATCGATCTGGCGATGTTTATTAATGCTCCAGTCTCTGATGTTATGAAAATGAACTTCTGCCAGTCCTTTTTCCATCGCTCTTTTGAGGATTGATGTTTTGAACGGACTTTCCATAAGTTCAGGAACTACGCTGATGATATCGATTCGCATATTTTTTATAATTGATAAAAGATAAATGATGAATGATGAGCGACGAATTGTAATCAATTATCAATCATCGATTATCATCTATATTATTGTTCTGTTGGGTTTTTGTTGGAAGGTGCAATTATCAATCTCAGAGATGAGTCTTTATTAAAATAGCTCCACATCCAGTTGAAGAAAATCGCAA
>NZ_BAABHO010000216.1:0-529 GCF_039542135.1 Actinomycetospora chlora | reverse complement strand
GAATTAAGGTTTTTGTGCTGAAAATAATGCTCAATGAGAAGCGGCATTTTCAAAAGCTGATATAGTTCGGTTGTAGAAACCAAATAAAGGGATAACAACAATATGGAAATCAGCTTTTTCACTATAACAAAATTATGAAATATTTCATTAAGAACGATTTTAAATAAGCCCAATCATTGGTTTTTCATTATTATATTTTCTTAATAATACTCTTTCTAATCAGCAAATTGATAAAGTCTCTATAATCTATCTCATACCTATAAAGTCAATGAATAAGAATTGCGTTTGAACAATGTAGGCAATTCCCCAATATATGTGATATTCTAAGTCTATTGCTACCCATGAATCTTTACGATAAGGTCTTCAGAATTTATTATTTCACCACCAACTTTTACCGCTTCAACCATTTATTATATCATCGGTTTTAATATTTTGCTTTCTTTGTATTAATGAATAAGAATGAAAGAAAAATATATCTTTACAGTGCCTTTTTGATCACACTAATGGTCAATTCTGCAAAACTGATGGC
>NZ_BAABHO010000215.1:0-529 GCF_039542135.1 Actinomycetospora chlora | reverse complement strand
AATAGAACTGAGTATCACAGAACTTAGAGATAACGAGAAGATTTTGGGAACTCAGGTTTTGATAAAATTACCATTAGAATTTATAGAAAAATGATAACAGCTGTTTTAATAGACGATGATGATAATCTCCGAAATGGGATGAAGGCAATGCTGGCTCTTTATGCTCCTGAAATCAATATTTTAGGCGAAGCTGACAGCGTGAAAACCGGAACTAAATTGATCGAAGAAATTAACCCTAATATTGTTTTTCTGGATATTATGATGAACGATGGTTCCGGCTTTGACATTCTGGAACGGCTCAACAAAAAGTATGGAAAAATCTCTTCTCATATTGTTTTTGTAACAGCGCACGAAAAATTTGCTATAAAAGCGTTTCGTTTCAGTGCTTTAGATTTTCTTCTGAAACCGATTGACCCGGAAGAATTACAAAGTGTCATCCGGAAAATTAAAAATATTACAGATAACAGTTCTGAAAATAAAACGATAGAACTTCTGTTGGAAAATATCTCGAAGAAAGCAGATAGTTTCA
>NZ_BAABHO010000214.1:0-530 GCF_039542135.1 Actinomycetospora chlora | reverse complement strand
AAAATTAATAATCTAGAAAAAAACTTTGAAAAATTAAAATCGAATCTTACTACAACATTTTCAGAGGATTTGATCACGGAAATAAAAAACAGTCAACGAGATATTCAAAGCCAGAAAGATATCTTTAAAAATATTTATCTACTTGTCGAGAGTTATAAAAGTATATTGGAGAAAATCAAAAAAGAACAGAAAAAAACTATTGATAGCTTATTTGTCTTTTATAAAGAAGAAGACAAAGCCTATTTTCCGGAAACGGTAAAATCTGAGAAAGTAGAGACCAAGACCTATCTGTATTTTGGTGAGAATAAAGTGATTGATAAAGATTTATTTTCTAATAAAAAAAGTACAGAAACAGAACTTCTAAAAAGCTTGCTGCTGGATGTTGGTAAAGAAAGTTACTTGGGTGACATTACAATCCCTAAAAAAGGACAAAAGTTTCCATTCTATAATTATGATATGATTCTTTGTGATGAACATTATAGTTTTCAAAAATTAGCAATAGAAATTAAAGACGGTTATTTTAATGATAT
>NZ_BAABHO010000213.1:0-533 GCF_039542135.1 Actinomycetospora chlora | reverse complement strand
ATAGGTGTGATTACAGGAGCAGCTCCAGGAAACATTATGGCTAGCCCTAACATCAAATGGGAAGCAACCGTTTCTCAGAATGTGGGTATAGATTTTACATTGTTTAATAAAAGAGTCTATGGAGCACTTGACGGATATATCACGGACACTAAAGATTTATTATTATTAGCTAAAATTCCTCAAACTTCCGGATATGAGTATCAATATCAAAATTCCGGAAAAACTCAAAATAAAGGTATCGAATTCAGTTTGGGAGCTATTATCGTTGGTAATGAAAACTTTACCTGGAAAACTGATTTCAACATCGCTGCTAACAAAAATGTCATAAAAAGTTTAGGGTCTTTAACACAGTCCGGAACAGATTATTATCTTCAGCCATCAGGATGGGTTAATAACTTATTTGACTTCAAAGTTCAGATAGGTGCACCTGTGGGAACATTTTATGGGTATGTTACGGAAGGCAGATATGAGCTAAGCGACTTTGATTACAATGCAACTAACCGTACTTATAAGCTGAAAGACGGAATTCCGAG
>NZ_BAABHO010000212.1:0-533 GCF_039542135.1 Actinomycetospora chlora | reverse complement strand
GTGATCCATGGTTACGAGACTACTTTTCCGATTCCATTAGGATTGGCAGCGTCTTGGGATATGAATCTTATACAGAGATCAGCTCAGATCGCGGCTCAGGAAGCTACAGCAGATGGGATCAACTGGACATTTTCGCCGATGGTAGATATTTCAAGAGAGCCAAGATGGGGAAGAGTTGCGGAAGGTTCCGGTGAAGATCCTTACCTGGGAAGTGAAATTGCAAAAGCAATGGTTTACGGGTATCAAGGGAATGACTTATCAAAAAATAATACGATGCTGGCTTGCGTGAAGCATTTCGCACTTTACGGCGCTCCGGAAGGCGGACGTGATTATAATACAGTTGATATGAGCCACGTTCAAATGTATAACACCTATTTCCCACCATATAAAGCGGCTGTGGATGCGGGAGCAGGTTCTGTAATGGCGTCTTTCAATGAGGTTGACGGGATTCCTGCAACAGGTAACAAATGGCTGATGACGGATGTTCTTAGAAAACAGTGGAATTTCAAGGGCTTTGTCGTGACTGATTATAC
>NZ_BAABHO010000211.1:0-535 GCF_039542135.1 Actinomycetospora chlora | reverse complement strand
CCGAAAGGACTACGCCGTGGTCCGTAACTTCGCCATTTTCCACGTCATCAAGGGAGAAAACGTGGTAATCGTTCATATCGAAATGATCGCCGTTGTCGTTTTCTTCAATACCACTTTCACGGTCGTGTGATGGATAAATATAAAGTTTTCCTTCAAAAACGTGTACGGAAGGGTCTGCCATATAATCTTTCGGGAAAAGGTATTTTGCTTTGTTCATTTTTATAGTTTAGATATTTAGATAATAGATTTTATTTTTTAACCACAAAAGACACAAAAGAAATGATTGAAAATTTTAGCTAATCAAAAGTTCAAAAAAGGAAGCCGCAGTAGACGTTTTGCTTTTTTGTTCTTTTGATGCTCTTAACTGTAAAGTAAGTCTTTTGTTACTTTTGTGGTTTAATAATTATTTTTCTTTCGTTAATTGAATTAATTTCTCTACAACTGGTTTTGCCTGATAATTTCTGTCGAATGGAAGCGGATAATCGGTTCTGCCTTTTACAGGGAAATCGTTTTTCCAGGATTGATTGTCGGTAAC
>NZ_BAABHO010000210.1:0-536 GCF_039542135.1 Actinomycetospora chlora | reverse complement strand
CTATAATCCGGATAATCCATCTGCCGGCGGACTAACTTATGATACCAACACTAAAAAATTTGCACAGATACCTGGACGGCCCCCATTCTTGCCAATAGATCTTACTATGGCATCCCCATTAAAAAAGGAAACTACCGGCAGCAGCATAACTTTTATGTTTAAGAACAATCTTATTTTCAGTCATAGTTCAAAGCCCATAAAATCTTTATACGTAGATTTTGGAGATGGAGTTTCAAGAATGATTACAGGGGATGGACTCTTCAAACCAACAAGTATTACTGTTAATTATAATTCCACAGGAATCAAAAACCTGAAATTTGATTTTACATTTATGGATGATACTGTTCTCACTACCTATGGTAGTTTCTTTCTGAAATATGTTGATGGTGCGACCAAAGCCGTAAAAGGAACAACATCTCTCTGCAACGGAGATACTTTGGCGGACGATTTTTCTATTGTTTCAGACACCGAATTTAAAGGCTATAATGAGCCTTTTGCTTTTAAAGGGAAAATTGATTACCGTATTTTTTATCATA
>NZ_BAABHO010000209.1:0-538 GCF_039542135.1 Actinomycetospora chlora | reverse complement strand
ATGTGAACTTGAGTTTATTGGTTTTAGAGTTTGAATGTTTTAAAGTTTGATGGTATTCTTCTGGCGTTCTTATGCTTTCAGAACTTCCGGCGTTCAGACCTTCCAATTCTCCAGCTTTTGAATTCTCTGACACGTCAAATCCATTCGTGATACAAAAAGAATTCGCACCATTTTTTTTGAAGTTATCTGCATCAGTATAACTCGTTGCCAAAGTAATATCGGACGTTTGAAAAACTGATTGCTCCAGTTGCCTGTGTTTTTTATCAGCGGCAGAAGTTAATTTCAAATGTTTATAATAGGATATTTCTGTCCACGGATCACGGAAGTCAGCAATCCATTTCAGATTTGGTAATTCTTTTTTTAAGGCCAATCCAATTAGGTGTAAGCTGTGTGGTGGTCCGGTTGTAATCAGGTTGTTAATATTGTTTTCCTTGAGATATTGCTTCAAAAACTTTACAGAAGGCTTGATCCAGAATTTCCTTGCATCAGGAATGAAAAAATTCCCCCGGATAAAAATCGAAAGTTTAGATAAAAATGA
>NZ_BAABHO010000208.1:0-538 GCF_039542135.1 Actinomycetospora chlora | reverse complement strand
ATGCGAACATTTCCATATAAAGAATGTAAAGATGCTCCAGAGCAACGATTGCAACAAGGATTTTTGATATAATTTCCATTTTAAAAAACAAGATTTTTGGGTAAATGATGCAGTAATTCCGTATTGATAACAGAAGCACAAATCTCAGGCTTTTCCCAATGTCCATTGTGTCCGCAATCCAGAACGTAAGATTTGATATTGGTTCTTTCAGGGAGATTCTTAATGGTTTTTTCCGAATTGACCGCAGAATCATGCTTGCCTGACAAAACCAGAATTTTCCCTTCAAATTGTTCTAAAACCGAGGTTCTGCCGGCACGTTCTATCATGCCTTTCTGTGATGCCAAAACACCGTCAACAGATGATGTGTAAGCAATTTCTTTTGCCAGTTTGATTTTAGATTCCAAAACATCGTGCTCATTGGGATTGAAAAGATTGGGAACGCCGGCATTGACAAAAGCCCGAAGATTTTCTTTGATGATTCTCAAACCCTTCCTACGGGTTTCTTTTTTGGTCTCGTCATCGGCAAAATAAGTAGAAA
>NZ_BAABHO010000207.1:0-539 GCF_039542135.1 Actinomycetospora chlora | reverse complement strand
AGACTCTCCGTCTTTTACTGGAATTATTAACATATTTTACATCTCATTTTGAGGGGAAAAAATAGGAATAATTTATTAACCTACAAATTTTTATGGCTTTATTTTGAAAATTTATCTTGGATATAATTTGAACACAAAGCTTACTAGATTTTGACATTATTAAAAATGTTTTAAGGTTCGCAAAGGCGCTTACGCTCAGCAAAGACATAATTAAAAAGTAAGTTTGTATCCCCTACCGAAATTTCTAAAGAATAACAAGATTCTATTTTTATATAGAATCTTGTTTGGATGACAAAATCCCTAGCCCCGATAGGAACGGCATCCTTTTTCTTTTTTAACAAAAAAAAGAAAAAGATACAGTGGATAGCGGGAATTGCTCCAAATAAAAAAACTCCCGAACAATTCGGGAGCTTAATTATTATGCTTTGACGTACATTGCCTTTTTGATCTCTTCTTTCACTTTTTCCAGCTTCGGGAACCATTCTGCGAACAATGCTGCAGAATAAGGTGCCGATGCATCCGGCGTTGTGATTCTCTTG
>NZ_BAABHO010000206.1:0-541 GCF_039542135.1 Actinomycetospora chlora | reverse complement strand
ATAGAAGTTCCGGTAACGGCCAACGGAAGATTTGTCCTGCTGCCAACAGATGACAAAGAGCAGAAAGATGTAATGCTTCTGGAAGATGTGATTATTTACAATCTTCCGCACATTTTTTCCTATTTCGGATATGATGAATTCACAGCACATTGTTTTAAAGTGACCAAGGATGCAGAATTTGATTTGGATAATGACATCAAAACAACCTTGGCAGACAAAATCGAAAAAGGTGTCAAAAGCCGGCGAAAAGGAAAACCTACACGTTTTGTTTTCGACAAAGAAATGGATAAAGCGCTCTTGGAATTTCTTATCAAAAAACTCAATCTCAACAAGCGAGACAGCATTATTCCAGGCCAGAAGATTCACAACTTCAGGCATTTTATGGATTTTCCGGATGTATTCAAAGCTTACCAAAAACCTGTTGAAAGATCTTCTTTCATCCATCCGGAGTTTGCCAACAAACAGAGAGTGACAGACGTTATCATCAAGAAAGATGTTTTGCTGACTTTCCCTTACCATTCATATGATTCAGTTATCGATC
>NZ_BAABHO010000205.1:0-543 GCF_039542135.1 Actinomycetospora chlora | reverse complement strand
ATGCTGAAAAGAAGTATTGCTAAAATTGCTATTATACAAATAATCGAAACAATCAGAATATTGCTGACGAAATTCTTATGAGAGTCTTCCAGCCGTTTGTTCTCATATTGATCGTTTAGCCTGACCAGGTTTCGGATAGCGTCTTTCTTATTTTTGTCTAATTTGTCGGTTTGTTCCTTATATATGGAATAATATTTTTGATACAGTTCTTCATTTTTTAATGCCAGATAATTTTTGGACAAATCATCATAAATCCTATATCTCAATGCGTCGTAAGGTTTATTTTGAATTAATTCCAAAGCCTGATTCAAATTGTCGGTTGATTTAGCATAATCTTTTTTCAGAAAATTAATTCTTCCAAAATTATCCAGATTGAAAGCTCTTAGAAATACATATTGAGGTTTTTTCTCCAGCTTTTTCTGGATGTCATTAATTGATTTTTCAGCTTTATTAATTTGATTCTTAGAAATATAAATAAATGTCTGGTAAATCTGATTTTCTATAGAAATGATAAAATCTTCATCCGTATTTTTTAACTCAGCA
>NZ_BAABHO010000204.1:0-544 GCF_039542135.1 Actinomycetospora chlora | reverse complement strand
CTGTGAAAAATTCTAGTTTCAAATTCCGGATTTGTAGAAATAAATATTTTAATTTTGCGAAAAATAAAAATGGTATTTCAAATCAATACACTTCCGGAATGGAAAGACGTTGTCAATCAAATCATTCCGAATCTTCAGCATAACATTCTCTTGCTTAAAGGCAATCTTGGCGCTGGAAAAACGACTTTTACTCAATACTTACTGAAAGAATTTGGGAGCGATGATGAGATTTCGTCGCCAACCTACTCTATTGTCAACGAGTATGACACGCCAAAAGGAAAAGTTTATCATTTCGATTTGTACCGACTGAAAGATGTAACCGAAGCCTATGATTTCGGGATTGAGGAATATCTGGACAACGGATTTCTTTCTATTATTGAGTGGCCGGAAATCTATATGGATGAGCTGGAAGGCTATGATTTTCACGAAATGACCATAGAAAATACCGAATCCGGAAGAGAAATCGAATTTAATTAACACATACTGTAATTTGTGTTATCTTTGCCTAATATTTTTGATTAATGTTTTGATTTTATGAGCAGCA
>NZ_BAABHO010000203.1:0-547 GCF_039542135.1 Actinomycetospora chlora | reverse complement strand
ATAACAATGAATTTTAAAAATATTCATATAGGTCAAATAATTGAACAGGGAGTTACAGAAAGCGGGATAGAATTATCCCGTATCTGTAGCTTTTTGAAGTGTACTGAAGAAGAAGTGAGGGAGATGTATCTTCAAAAGAGCATTGAAGTAGACATTCTTCTGAAATGGAGTAAGCTGCTGGAATACGATTTTTTCAGAATGTATTCCCAGCACCTCATCTTATACGCACCTCCGGCAGCAAAAGAAAAGGAAAATGGTAAAAAACTCAGCCTTCCCCATTTCCGCAAGAATATTTATACCAAAGAAGTCATTGATTTCATATTGGGTCGGATTCAGTCGGGTGCAATGACTAAAACAGAGGTGATGGAACGTTACAAAATACCGAAAACGACATTATACAAATGGATCATAAAACACAAAGAACAGAAAAAATGACCCCTGATTTCAGTCTCATTTACTCGGATATTCTGAGCCATCAGTATCCCGAAAAAAGGGAGGAATGTCAGAGTCTTCTTGCCAAGTCCAGTCTTTCAGCATTGGATATTAT
>NZ_BAABHO010000202.1:0-547 GCF_039542135.1 Actinomycetospora chlora | reverse complement strand
ATGAGCCCACCGCTGAGTGGCTTGCGAATGGGAATAATGATTATCTAAGCTATTCCGGCAAAGTCTATACTTATTCTTTGGAAGGAGTTTTGGAAAATACTGTCTCATATCTCAACGGAAAAGGCAACTGTAATCCGGAGCCCTGCCCGGACTGCCCGACCCAGCCACAAGGACCGGGGGGCGGTGGCGGAACTGGTGGCGGTGGTGGCGGGAATCCCGGTGGTGGGAATGGGCCAACCGGAACAGGCGGCCCTGTAAGCTATCCTAATACTGGAGGTGGTGGCTCAGGTAGCAGCGGCTGTGGTGGTTGGGTTTTTTCTCACTATATACGAGATAATTGGGGTAATCCTATTGGGGCAATTTATGTAAATGGTTGTGGACAAACAATGCTAGTGCAATACCGGCTTCCCGGCGATAATGAGACTACTGAAACAGTTACTTTCACCGCTAATAGAATGTCTGCATCTACTTGTGGTCAGAATGATGGAGGGGTGGTGATCACAACGCAGAATGATCCGTGTACAAAGACAAAAAGCCAGCTTGGCAC
>NZ_BAABHO010000201.1:0-548 GCF_039542135.1 Actinomycetospora chlora | reverse complement strand
AAAATTCATGATTTGGTAGATGCGGACTTTTCAGTATTTCAGGAAGATAAAAAGAAAGCAATTCGAGAAGTACAGAAGTTACCACGGAAAATTATAAGAGATTTTATAAATGCTTGTAATAATTCTGTAATAGACGATATTTTGAAAAACCTTGATGAAAACATAAGTTTTGAGAAACGAACAAATTATGTAACAGATAATAGAGTTCAGGGTATTATTGAATTTAAAAAATATCTTGAAACTTCTGAACAGCAATTATGTGGTAAGAATTTTAAAATAAGATCTGCCTGGAGCTTTAAACTGCCATTTGTGGATGTTGGGGTAAAGTATTATCCTATTTCAATCGGCCAAGGGAAAACGAGTATTTCAAAATATGAACAAATAAAGTTTGAATTATCAGGTAATAAAATTGTAAATATTGTATACGAGAGCTAAAACACTTTTTAAGTGTTCTCTTAAATAGCTTTCAATTAGTTTTTATAAATTTACAAACGGCAATCGTTTTTTGTTATATGTTTGGTTAACTCTTTAAGTTTGGTGTAGCCTCT
>NZ_BAABHO010000200.1:0-549 GCF_039542135.1 Actinomycetospora chlora | reverse complement strand
CAGCTTTGATGAGAGATTTTGCAAATTGAATAAAGTCTTTTCTTTCTTTTTCTGTAGAATCATCCTCGAAGCATTTTGCATGGAATTCGAAATGGTCCTGCCATTGGTCAGAAGTAAGCTGCGCAATGATCTCCAATTCGTCATCCAGGTTCAGACGGAACGGAAATTCTTCAGCCATATATTCCTGAACTTTAAGCCCTTCTTCGGGTTTGATAATGCCGTCTACAGCGGACAAAATCATAAGTAAATGATAACCAGCAATCGGTTTATTTGATTTTCTCATTATATAATTTAATCTTGATTTAAATAATCTTTAGCACCCAATTTTTCAACAATTTTTCCTTTTTCCAGAACTAATACAAAGGGATTGCTTCTGGCTATCGTTTTGATAGCGATTTCATCCATCATATAATTAGGAATTTGTTTATAGAAATCAGGTTGTGTACTTATGCCGTAAACTTTAGCTTTTTCCGTCAAAGCTTTGGTTTCTGTTTTATTGAGAAGATCGGCATCTACTAATTTCGGTTTGTATGAAAAAATCAGAACTGC
>NZ_BAABHO010000199.1:0-550 GCF_039542135.1 Actinomycetospora chlora | reverse complement strand
CTGCCGTAAAATCAGCACAGGATGAAAGGCACAGACCGTTGGTTAGCAGATAGCTGTTTCCTTTAAAATTCATTTTGGCAGGTTCCTGCGGTTCGTAGTAATCGAATTCTTTTGTGATCCAGGATTTTTTCCAGAGATACAGTCCGTTATTTTCTTCAGGTTTTTTGTAGAACATCTTGTTGACACCTTTAATCTCTTTCGCGACAGCTTCTGTAACTTCAATCTTATCCCAGTATCTGAATGTCTTGTCGAAGAAGAAAGATGCCAGCAAAGCAGCATTATCATCTGTCCCTCCTGTATTGTTCCTTACGTCAATGATAAGATTTTTGATATTCTGTTGTTGCAGAGTCTGGAATACTTCCTTGATAAATTTCTTAAAATTCTGCCCGCTTTGCTTTATTGAAGTATCGGCAAAGGAATGAATTTTTAAAATAGCTATACCATTTTTCACCTCAAACTCAAGTGGCAAATCATAGTTCTTTTCAAGCTGTTCTAAAGGAGGAAAAACATCTTTGAAAGCTCCATTTAGCTCAAAGGTCTGATCAATGCC
>NZ_BAABHO010000198.1:0-550 GCF_039542135.1 Actinomycetospora chlora | reverse complement strand
AGCAGTTAAATTTTTTGTGAGCTTATAAGAAGGAGCCACTAAAAACGAATAATTTTGCTTTCTCGTAGTATCATCAAATTTATCCATGTAATAATATGGATTCAACCAGAATGCCGGTTTTTGATATATACCACCTAATCCATAATAATCAGGGCCCCACCAGTTCCAAGAAGCAGAGTAACCAGCATCATTTTTAAGATTTTGGTATTCCTTCAACTTCGACATATTTAAATCTCTATTAAACCAGCTATTAAAACTACCTGTTGTTTGATTACCATAGGTATCATCCATCTCACCTCTGACCTTTCTAAAGGCATAATTGAACATAGTTTCTACAGACAATCTATCGGAAAATTTAATATTCCCGTTGTAGCTTAGAAAGTTTGCTTTTTGATAAGTATATGGAGTAATACCATTTTGATCTAAGTTTGAAAATGAAACTCTACCAGTAAAGAAATCGTTACCTCCAGATACTGATATAGTATTTTTCATTGTCAGAGCTTTATCATAAAAATCTTTCACGTTATTTGGTTGTGGAGAATAAGAAGCT
>NZ_BAABHO010000197.1:0-551 GCF_039542135.1 Actinomycetospora chlora | reverse complement strand
GGGAATTTTTGCTCCTGATCTGTTCAATATAGCCGCTCACCGCATTGGACAAAGCAACCTCTTCTGAACGGCTTGGTGGTTCATCATCCCTTTTCCATAAAGTGAGGATCAGGGTCTTGATACTTTCTCTTTTTTCAATATCAAAAACGCCGTCATCGGTATAGAATGGATTGAAAGCAATCGGATTGTCTTCGGTATAGGTAAAATACACGCCGTCCTCTCCTTTCGTTTTTCCTTTGATCAGTTCGCATAATCCTTGGTAAGAATTTCCGGTATCGACCAAAAGAACGTGTGCTCCCTGTTCGTAATACTGTCTGACCATATGGTTGGTGAAAAAGGATTTACCACTTCCTGAAGGTCCCAAAATAAATTTGTTCCGATTGGTGATGATCCCCTGTTTCATCGGAAGATCGGAGATATCCAGATGGATTGGTTTTCCTGTCAGCCGGTCAGCCATCTTGATCCCGAATGGTGATGGTGAATCCTGATAATTGGTTTCCTCCGTGAAGAAACACAAGGCTGTTCAATAAACGTATAAAAGCTTTCTTCAC
>NZ_BAABHO010000196.1:0-551 GCF_039542135.1 Actinomycetospora chlora | reverse complement strand
GGTAAAAGAAGCATTTAAAAGAGGAGAATGCTATGTAGATTTCGCTCCGGATAGAGTGGCAATGCAGGATGCAACAGCCCAAATGGCTCTTTTACAATTTATGCAGGCTGGAAAGAAAAAAGTCGCTGTTCCTTCAACTGTTCATGCAGATCACCTGATCCAGGCAAGAGTTGGCGCAGCAAAAGATCTGATCGAAGCTGAAAATAAAAATAACGAGGTTTATCAGTTCCTACAATCGGTTTCCAATAAATACGGAATTGGTTTCTGGAAAGCTGGTGCCGGAATCATTCACCAGGTTGTATTGGAAAATTATGCTTTCCCTGGCGGAATGATGATTGGAACCGACTCTCATACTGTAAATGCAGGTGGACTTGGAATGGTCGCCATTGGAGTTGGTGGTGCTGATGCAGTAGACGTGATGGCGGGAATGGCTTGGGAACTTAAATTCCCTAAAATGATCGGTGTTAAACTAACCGGAAGACTTAACGGTTGGACGGCTCCAAAAGATATCATTCTGAAAGTGGCAGGAATTCTTACCGTAAAAGGAGGAA
>NZ_BAABHO010000195.1:0-552 GCF_039542135.1 Actinomycetospora chlora | reverse complement strand
CCGCCTGATGTAAAGGTCGGGCGGCAAAAATGCAATTCCTCCCTGCGGTCGGAAACGCATTTTTGCATCAATCGGAGCAACCCTATTTCTAAAACATTACCCCGGCTTCTGGCTTCAGAAATATTTGAAAAAAGGTTGCGGGCTTTTTTGTTGTACTTTGATTTGAATTCAAAAAGTAAATCGATGTATGATGATGTACAAGTCGGTTCTAATTCCAGTTTATTTTGAGGTCTCTGAATTCTAAATTCGCCCGTGATTTTTCAAACGTATTTCTTTCTAATTGTGAAATGGTTTTGAATCTGAACATTTTGATAAAACATCGGTTCTCCCTGCGCCTCCTTAAATGAAAAAGTAAGCTTCACAGGAACATTCTTCGACAGCTGAGGATAGGTTTTACTCGATTTATACAGATCAATTTTATACTCGTTTCCTTCAATATCTACTAATGATATGTCCTCGATCGTCATTTTTTTATTTTCATCCTTCGATTCAATAAGGAAGGAAACTTCGATAGTCTTTCCGGCCTTGTTGCCTTTTACTGCTGTTATTGTA
>NZ_BAABHO010000194.1:0-553 GCF_039542135.1 Actinomycetospora chlora | reverse complement strand
CAATCACACAGGCATTCGGAGAGATCGGAACTTCACAATCGGTAAAAGCATAAAGTGCATCAATCGTCTTATCAGGCGAGACATCCGGATGCAGATGAATATTAATCTCCACATTATCCGATGTATTATCTTCTATTTTCTTGATTTTGATTTTTCCTCTTTCATTGGCTTTCAAAATACTGTCGATAAGATCACCGGTATTTTTTGAAAAAGGAAGCTCAGTAATCGTCAATGTATGTTTATCCTTTTGGGAAATTCTGGCTCTTGCCCTGATTTTTCCACCTCTGTGTCCATCGTTATAATTGGAAACATCCAGCATCCCTGCAGTCAAAAAATCCGGAAATAACTCAAATTTTTTCCCTTTAAGATAAAGAACAGAAGCGTTAATTAATTCATTGAAATTATGAGGCATTATTTTCGTAGAAAGCCCAACTCCAATCCCTTCAACGCCTTGTGCTAAAAGCAATGGAAACTTGACAGGAAGGTCAATCGGCTCATTATTTCTACCGTCGTAAGATTTAGTCCAATGAGTTGTTTTGGGGTTGAAGACAAC
>NZ_BAABHO010000193.1:0-553 GCF_039542135.1 Actinomycetospora chlora | reverse complement strand
ATCCCATTATTAGACCCTGTTCCACTAATCATTCCTCTTCCTGAAACTTTGAAAACGTGAAGAACTTCGGGTTGCTTCTCAACAATTTTTTCAACTTTGGCAAGAACTTCTTTCGTTCTATTTTCGTTGGAACCAATCGGAAGCGAAATATCCATAAAAATCCCGCCCATATCTTCACTAGGAACGAAAGACTTAGGTGTCGTATTCATTAACCAGACAAAGATTCCGGCAAAAACTGCAAGTCCGGCAAATGCCATCCATTTTTTTCTCAGTAAAAATAAAACACCTCGTGAGTATCGTTTTACAAAAGCATCGAAAATGATATTGAAGTTTGTGAAAAATCTCTGTATAAAATTCTTTTGCTTTTCTTCATGGGAATGAGGTTTCAGGAAAATTGCACATAATGCAGGACTCAGTGTCAATGCATTAACGGCAGATAATACAATCGATATCGCTAATGTCAACCCAAACTGTTTATAGAAAACTCCTGCGGAACCGGTAATGAAACTCACAGGAATAAAAACCGCAGCCATTACTAATGTTATACTGATAA
>NZ_BAABHO010000192.1:0-554 GCF_039542135.1 Actinomycetospora chlora | reverse complement strand
AAAATGGCGGTTCTTTAACCATTATCGCAACAGCTTTGATTGATACAGGTTCTAAAATGGATGAAGTGATCTTTGAAGAATTCAAAGGAACCGGAAATATGGAATTGCAATTGGATAGAAAAATCGCTAACAAGAGAATTTATCCGGCTGTAGATCTGGTTGCATCCAGTACAAGACGAGATGATCTTTTACAGGATGAGGCAACTCAGCAGCGTATGTGGATTATGAGAAAATATCTGGCTGATATGAATCCTCTGGAAGCTATGGAATTTGTTCAGAAACAAATGAAAGTGACCAGAAACAATGAAGAGTTTCTGATGTCTATGAACAAATAATCACAATATTTACAAAAAAGCTCGGCTCGCATATGCGAGCCGTAACTTTTTTACTACCAAGGTAATAAAATTTATTTTTTAAGCAACGAAAACATCTTCTACATCTGTTTTCCTGCTAAGAACTGCATGAGCATAAGAACAGTGCGCTTTGATAGACCATCCATTTTTTCTTGCAAAATCTACAGATTTCTCAACAAGCATTTTACCAAGACCTTTCCC
>NZ_BAABHO010000191.1:0-556 GCF_039542135.1 Actinomycetospora chlora | reverse complement strand
AACAATATATTTTGGTTTAAAATTCATAATCTTAAAGTTTATATGAAATCATAATCCCTCCTTTGAAGGGAACAATTTCTCCGCTTTTATCCCAGTTTTCTACTCTGTCATATCTATTTTCCTGAGTCTCTGGAAGATATTCTACATAACCTTTGTAAAAACCTTGCTGAGAACCAATCCCTAAGAAAATATCCATGTTCCAACGGTTTCCAATTTGAAATTGGTAACCTGTTGTGAGTCCAAACATATAAGAAAAACCTTTCTGGTAAAGCTCATTATGTTTATATGGCGTTATTTCTCCTTCTTTTGTGAAATATATATCTTCTTTCCAATAATTCCATTTTTGGATATTGAAAATACCAAAACCTACACTTGCTCCCAAATACCAATGTTTAAAAGCCTGATCAAAATAATATCGCCCTTCTATAGTTGCAATACCAAATAAGGCCTGATGTCCAGCAAAGGATTTCCAGGGAGAAATAAATAAATCAGCCTGACCTGTTATATGTTCCGAGAAACCGCGTTCCAAACCTACATTTAGCATTCCTACAGGGAG
>NZ_BAABHO010000190.1:0-559 GCF_039542135.1 Actinomycetospora chlora | reverse complement strand
AATGTAATTGACATTCCAGCGGTAAAAAACAGAATCGATTATTTGGGAAAAGTCTTGAAAAATGCCAATTCCCAGGATCCGAAATCTTACGTTTCATCATTGTTGCTTTTCAGTATCTTGATAGAAAATGTGTCCCTGTTCAGCCAGTTTGCTATCATTTTGTCTTTCACAAGATTCAAAGGCTATATGAAAAACGTTTCCAACATCATCGCGTGGACGTCTGTAGATGAACAAATACATGCTAACGGAGGAATCTATTTGATTAATAAAATCAGAGAAGAGCAACCTAATTTACTGACTGATGACGATATCGAATCGATTTATGACTTAGTTGATGAGTCTATTGAAATGGAATCCGATATCCTGGATTGGATTTTTGAACTAGGCGAAATCGAACACGTTTCCAAGAAAAATCTTTTGGATTTTATGAAATACAGAGTGGACGACTCTTTGAAGAAAATCGGAATGAAAACGAGATACAACGTGACGCCGGAAGATTACAGACCAATGGTTTGGTTTGAAGAGGAAGTTTTTGCCAACTCTTTAGATGATTTCTTCG
>NZ_BAABHO010000189.1:0-561 GCF_039542135.1 Actinomycetospora chlora | reverse complement strand
ATCAGTTTTCCAAAGTTCAAAACCTGCTGTATTGGAACCCGCTGTGAAGAATAATGTATTGAGATTACTGCTATAAAAGAAGTTTTGAGGGTTTGCAGTACTGTTCGGGTTGATAACCTTCAGAAGTGATAGGTTATTTCCGTCATAAATGTACAATTGTAAATTGTTTGTTGCTGACGATGCAGAGGCACCTGTAATGATTTTTCCATTGACTGCGCCCATCTGCCCGTTGACTACGACAGGCGTATCTATCTCAGTTATTGAACCTTGATAGAAATAAGCTAATTTGCTGTTTTGTCTAAAAAAGATCTTCCCTTCTGCTACCATAAAATTAGAAGCGCTGCCCATTCCCGGCGACACTATTGTAGTGCCTGCATTGCTGTCATAAGAGTACAAACCAGTAACGCCTAACAAAGTCTTAAAATATAATTTGTTATCATAATTAAGCAGAGAGGTCGGTAGAGAGCCCGGAGTTCCGGGATTGATATCGGCAACAATTTCTGTACCTCCGGCAGTTCCATCGGTTGCCCAAAGCTCCGTACCATAATTGGGGTTATTGGC
>NZ_BAABHO010000188.1:0-561 GCF_039542135.1 Actinomycetospora chlora | reverse complement strand
CCATTACTTCCTGTAACTGTTCGCCAATGATCTCCAATAGCTCTTTGATCATTAAAAATAAATTTAGAAGCATCAATATCACTTGTTTTGAAATTGTTATAATATTGATCCGCATTAGTTCCAGCAGGAATATTAACTTGATATACACCAACACCATCGGTGATATTACTAATTACAAAGTCCGCATAGACGTAGCTTCCAGCAGAAACTCCCGGTGAATAAAAAACTTCATTAGTAAAAACTGTAAAACCTATATCCCAATTTTTTCTTTTTGGTTGAATTGTAACTTCCTTACCATTCTTCAAACTGAAAAAATTAAGCGTATAATCTGAATTTTTTGTAAGAATATACTCCATATGAGGATTGGCAGAACTCAGATCTCTGTATTTCAGTTTATAGCCTGTATTAGCTCTTGTAATCTGCAAAAGATACCAACCTCTTTCATTACCTCCCGTAATTGCTGAACCCGGTGTTATAGTTCCATTATAGATATCTCTACCCATATTGATGAGGTATACGGGATTGTCTCTATCACTAGCATTAATAGGAGCTATACCTGTC
>NZ_BAABHO010000187.1:0-562 GCF_039542135.1 Actinomycetospora chlora | reverse complement strand
AGATACCTTCCACTTTGAAACTTGGTTTTGGAACAAACTCACGGATCTCTTTTTCTCTCTCTACAATTAATCTTACCGCAACTGACTGGACTCTACCTGCCGACAATCCTGTTTTAACTTTTTTCCAAAGAACCGGTGACATCTCGAAACCAACGATTCTGTCCAGAACTCTTCTCGCTTGTTGAGCGTTAACCAGGTTTTGATCAATATCTCTTGGATTTTCGATTGCTTTCAGGATCGCATTTTTGGTGATCTCGTGGAAAACAATTCGTTTTATGTTTTCAGGTTTTAATTTTAATTCATCTGCCAGATGCCATGCAATCGCTTCTCCTTCTCGGTCCTCATCGGAAGCCAGCCAGACCATCTCCGCACTTTTAACAGCGCTCTTCAGTTCTGCCACTAACTTTTTTTTATCAGCAGAAACTTCATAATCAGGCGTGAAATTGGAAAGATCAATTCCCATCCCTTTTTTAGGCAGATCACGAATGTGTCCGAAGCTGGATTTGACCTCGTAATCTTTACCTAAATATTTCTGAATCGTTTTTGCTTTTGCCGGAGACTC
>NZ_BAABHO010000186.1:0-563 GCF_039542135.1 Actinomycetospora chlora | reverse complement strand
GGGCAACAGCATTATCAGAATATTTGCTCGCAAGAAACAATTTCCAGTCATTGCCAAGATTGTGATCCCAATTCAGCCCGATCGATCTGTATTTATTCCCTACCAATCTTCCTGAATTGTAATCTACATTGCCCCCGTGGATAAAGTCCTGAGAATTGTATTGCAGCTTAGGAATCAGCAAAGAAGAACTGCTGCTAAAACCTTCTGCAGGTTCCGGATCGGAATAGTTTCTGGTCGGGATAAGTTGGGCATACCCGTTGGTATCGTCGAGATATTTCAGAAATACTTTAATAGTTCCCCGATCATATTTTTTCATAATATTTCCTTTGATCTGTCCACCATTGTTGAATGGGTATCCAGGATATCTTGCTCCCAAATCATAACGATAGAAACCACCAATATTATAAAACCAGTTATTACCCAAAGGTCCGCCAAAATCTGCATCAATCCTATGATAGCCGGAATTATTCGCACCTTGTACTCCGTATTTTGCACGGATTTCTCCAGCAAATTTATTGCCGCCTGTTTTAGAGATGTAATTGAAAATTCCTCCGGGTGCATTG
>NZ_BAABHO010000185.1:0-569 GCF_039542135.1 Actinomycetospora chlora | reverse complement strand
CTGCTGCTGCAATCGCTGCTGCAGGAATTCCGGTTTATGCTTGGAAAGGAATGAATGCTGAGGAATTCGACTGGTGTATCGAGCAGACTATTTTCTTTGGAGAAGACAGAAAGCCATTGAACATGATCCTGGATGATGGTGGTGATTTAACGAATATGGTTTTTGATAAATTCCCTGAACTTACAGCCGGAATTAAAGGTCTTTCTGAAGAAACTACAACAGGTGTTCACAGATTGTACGAAAGAATGAAGAACGGAACTTTGGTAATGCCTGCCATCAACGTAAACGATTCTGTAACGAAGTCTAAATTCGACAACAAATACGGATGTAAAGAATCTGCAGTAGATGCTGTAAGAAGAGCGACTGACGTAATGCTTGCCGGAAAAAGAGTGGTAGTTTGCGGATACGGAGACGTAGGTAAAGGTACTGCTGCATCTTTCAGAGGAGCTGGTTCTATCGTTACGGTTACTGAGATCGATCCAATTTGTGCGCTTCAAGCTGCAATGGATGGTTACGAAGTAAAAAGACTGGATACTGTGGTTGATAACGCAGATATCGTAATCACTACA
>NZ_BAABHO010000184.1:0-570 GCF_039542135.1 Actinomycetospora chlora | reverse complement strand
AACGACTCTTTGAAAAAGAATTTCCGTTTGCAAACATAAGCAAAAATTATTGTAAGTTTGCAACTCTTTAAAAAAAAAATAATAAGAAATGTCAGGAAAAATCACTTTCACCATGATTAAGCCAGATGCGGTTGCAGATGGACACATTGGTGCGATTCTTGGAAAAATCAGCGAAGCTGGTTTTAAAATTAAAGCATTGAAGCTAACTCAATTGACTGTAGCTGATGCAAAAAAATTCTACGAAGTACACGCCGAAAGACCTTTCTATGGAGAATTGGTAGAATTTATGTCTTCCGGTCCTATCGTAGCAGCGGTTCTTGAAAAAGAAAATGCGGTAGAAGATTTCAGAACTGTAATTGGTTCTACAAATCCTGCTGAAGCAGCTGAAGGAACTATCAGAAAACTTTTCGCAAGAAGCATTGGCGAAAATGCTGTTCACGGTTCTGATTCTGATGAGAACGCTCTTATCGAAGCGCAATTCCACTTTTCAGGGAGAGAGATTTTCTAATTTCTTCTGAAATTAAATATAAAATAGGCTATCAAATTTGATAGCCTATTTTTTTGTGATAT
>NZ_BAABHO010000183.1:0-570 GCF_039542135.1 Actinomycetospora chlora | reverse complement strand
CCGTTCCACAAAAAAAGCAAAAGGATAACCGCTGCTATCCCTGCCGCACATGCATGTTCATAATAATATTTCACGATATAGTAATCTATTTAACATAATGTGGATAACTTTAAAATGTCTTTAGAACCTTCTACCACAGTAGTTTAATTAAGCAAGTTTTACACAATTATAAATTTATTGTTAATTCGATTTGCAAGTTGTTACATATTCACCATACATTTGCAGAACCAAAATGAGAGAATTGGTAGCGCAGGAGAGCAGTAATATAGTGATGGTTTGGTTAATATGTTTTTAGGAGCAGGTTAAAAAAAACATTTCAAAAAATTTGCTGTAATAAAAAGTTTGTCTATCTTTGCAGTCCCGAATCGAGAGATGTTGGGAGCGCAGGAGATGGTAAGAAAAACATAAAGGAAACGGATTCGAGGTTACGAAAAAAACTTCAAAAAAGTTTTGGTAGTTTGGAAAAAACTTTTTACTTTTGCACTCGCAAATCAGGAACAAGATGACAGATTTAAGATTCCTGAGGAAGCGAAAAGAACAAAGTTCATTGACATAAGATATAACAACCAA
>NZ_BAABHO010000182.1:0-574 GCF_039542135.1 Actinomycetospora chlora | reverse complement strand
CTGGAGGTCAGAAATCTGCGTCTCTGTGATTTGGATTTTGACCGAAAACAGCTGAAAGTGGTTCAGGGAAAAGGCAAAAAAGACCGCTATTTGCCTTTGTCGGAACATTTGATTCGGGGTTTGAAAAAATATATTGAAGCGGAAAAACCGGAAGATTTTCTCTTTGGAGAACCTCGAGCAAATCGTGCAGGTGGCGAATTCGATTCAAGATATTCGCAACGTGGCGTACAATGGGCGGTGAAACAGGCTTCAAAAACGGCAAAAATATTGAAAGAAGTGAGTGTTCATACGCTTCGGCACAGTTTTGCGACGCATCTTTTGGAGGATGGGATGAACATTGTGAGCATCAAAAATCTCCTCGGCCACGAAAACATCGAAACGACCCTCGTTTACCTTCAAATCGCCCAACTTTCTACCCAAAAACTCTTCTCTCCACTGGATACTTTGTTTGAGGAATGCAGAGCGAAGTAGTTGGTTTTGAATTTGTTAAAAGCCAAAATTCAAGCTTTGAATTTAATGAAGATCAACGTTTAGAAATCTCAAAAATACAGTCTGCTCAACCTGGATCTCAACC
>NZ_BAABHO010000181.1:0-576 GCF_039542135.1 Actinomycetospora chlora | reverse complement strand
CGATAGTTTTTGTCGTGTTAATCCAATAATGCTGGAACCACTTCAAATCCATTCCTGAAACCAATTGCGCAATATGAATGAAATCTCTTTCTGTCGGATGTTTCATTGCCCATTCGTCATAATATTTGAGCATAATCTTGTTCAGATTTTCTTCTCCAACTATGTATCCTAATTCAACCAAAAACGTTTCACCTTTGATATAACTAGCATAAGTATAAGCTGTTCCGTTATCGTGATGGTCACCCAACCAAACTGCAGGTTCTTCTTTCCCCGATTTTGTAAAATTAACATAAGCCTTGATTGCTCCAACAAATGGATTTGGCTGAGATTCCTTTGGCGGGAATAATCTATAAGATACAAAATCTTCTGCATATTGCGTGAAACCTTCATCCATCCAAGGTCTTACACTTTCGTTAGTTGCTAACATCTGCTGAAACCAAGAATGCGCACCTTCGTGAAACATCAATCCAGAAAGACCTTCTACCGAATTTGCTTCTCCCAAAATCATAGTACACATTCCGTATTCCATTCCGCCATCACCACCTTGAATGAATGAGTAACTTGGCCATTTGTAAC
>NZ_BAABHO010000180.1:0-578 GCF_039542135.1 Actinomycetospora chlora | reverse complement strand
GGGGTGGGCGTCACGGTGCCCGGCGGCGCCGCGGGCCAGGGCGGCGCGGTGCTCCCCGGCCTGCCGGGCCGCGTCCTCGGCGGCGCGCCCGGCGGCCCGGGCCGCCTCGACGTCGCGCACGCCGACGTCGCCGCCCGCCTCGGCCAGCGCGCGGACGGCCTCGTGCACCGCGTCGTCGCGGCCCGCGTCGTCGAGGCCCGGGCGGACCCGCACGTCGAGCACGCGGGGCAGCGCCAGCGTCCGTGACCCGGCCACCGGCAGGGTCCGCGTCTCGCCCGGGGCGAGCGTCACCGTCTCGCCGTCGACCTCGAGGCGGAGCGTGTCGCCCCCGGCCGGCACGGTCAGCTCGACCCGCGCCGCGGCGGCGTCGCGGGCGGCCTCGGCGCGCAGCAGGTCGCGGGCGAGGTCCTCGAGATCGGCGAGGTCGTCGGGGCCGACGGTGGCGGCGGCCAGGAGGCGTTCGGCGGCCGCGAGGCCCGACGCGGCCTCGTCGACCCGGCGCAGGCCCTCGGCCAGGGCGGCGAGCTCGGCGCGGGCGCGGTCGGCGCCGACGGCCCGGTCGGCGGCCTCGGCGGCCC
>NZ_BAABHO010000179.1:0-579 GCF_039542135.1 Actinomycetospora chlora | reverse complement strand
CAGCAAAATGGTTACGGTTACGATGATTATTCTGCAGAAGCCAGAGCATTAATCAAGCAAAAAATGAATTATCCAAACGCAGATATTCATTTTGTGAGTGGTGGAACGCAAGCTAATCTATTAATCATTTCTTCGGTTCTTCGTCCCCACGAGAGTGTTGTTTCTGCGGAAACAGGTCATATTTTTACCAACGAAACAGGCGCAATTGAAGCAACCGGACACAAAGTTCACGGGCTTGTTACAGAAGATGGAAAACTAAAGCCAGAGCACATCCAATTGGTTTTGGATACGCATACGAATAAGCCTCATCAAGTCAAGCAAAAATTAGTTTACATTTCGAATTCTACGGAGGTTGGGACGATCTACACCAAGAAAGAATTGCAAGAATTATCAGCATTTTGCAAAGCCAATGATTTGTATCTTTTCATGGATGGCGCAAGATTGGGACAAGCTTTAACTTCCGATATCAATGATTTGACATTGGAAGATATTGCTAAGCTGACAGATGTTTTCTATCTAGGTGGAACAAAAAATGGTGCTCTATTGGGCGAAGCGATTGTCATTACCAATGACAAACTG
>NZ_BAABHO010000178.1:0-580 GCF_039542135.1 Actinomycetospora chlora | reverse complement strand
CGACCAATGACGGACAAATCTATGTCGTGGACACCCTCAACAGTAAAGCGGAATGGAAAGGATTCAAAGTTGTAAAGTCTGACAATACAAGCCACATCGGAACTTTGAAATTTGAAAGTGGCGAAGTGACCGTAAAAGTCGGCAAGCTGGAAAGCGGGCAATTCGTGATTGATATGACTTCTATTGCGAATGAGGATTTGAAAGATTCGGAAAGCAATGGAAAATTAATCGGTCATCTTAAAAGCGCTGATTTCTTTGATGTAGAAAAGTTCCCGACTGCATCTTTTGAAATTACGAAACTCTCCGAAGCACCTGCAGGAAGCGATTACAACACAGTTCTGGACGGCAATCTGACTTTGAAAGGCATTACAAAGCCGACCACCTTCAATGCAAATGTAAAAATAAAAGGCAGTGAATTGAGCATCGCAACCGAACCAAAAGACATCAACAGAGATGAGTTCGGAATCAAATTTCAGATGCCAGCTGCAGAAGGTCTGATTAAAAATGAAATCAATGTTCAGATGAAAGTGAAAGCGATTGAGAAAAAATAATTTGTCTAAGATTCAATAATAATTATTCG
>NZ_BAABHO010000177.1:0-582 GCF_039542135.1 Actinomycetospora chlora | reverse complement strand
AGGCAAGCGGTGCAGATGCGGAAAACTATGAGGAAATCACTTATGAAGGCTACGGACAAGGCGGAGTTGCTTTCTTTGTAGAATGTACGACTAATAATCCAACAAGAACTGAAGCTAATGTCAGAGCGATTTTTAATAAGTTCGATGGAAATCTTGGTAAGAATGGTGAATTAGCTTTTATCTTTGATAGAAAAGGTATTTTCACAATCGATAAAGCTCAGATCAAATCCGATTGGGATGATTTCGAAATGGAAATGATTGATGGTGGCGCAGAAGAAATCGACCAGGACGAAAATGAAGTTATGATTACAACAGCATTCGAAGATTTCGGTTCGATGTCTCATAAATTAGACGAACTTGGAATCGAAGCAAAAAGTGCCGAATTACAAAGAATTCCGAACAATACCAAAGGAATGAGCGACGACCAGTTCAAGGCCAATATGAAGATGCTGGAGCGCTTTGAAGAAGATGATGATGTTCAGAACGTATTCCACAATATGGAGTTCACAGAAGAACAATTAGAGTTAATGTAAAAGAGGAACATAATCGTAAAAAAAATCCCGACTGAAAAGCCGGGATCTT
>NZ_BAABHO010000176.1:0-585 GCF_039542135.1 Actinomycetospora chlora | reverse complement strand
TGTTCGAATCTTTCATAATGAATCCGAGAAAGTTCAATGGACAAAAAATTCTCAAAAAGAAGATATGAAGTCTTACCTTGACCCGGATTTTATAGAGTTGAAATCCGTTAATAATGCTTTCGAAGCTGGAAAAGTCAATCAATCCTGCAGAGTTGATGTTACAGCATTCTTTAGTGATATGTTTAATTATTTGGATGAAAATAATTATTTAATCAAAGAAAAATTTGATCATCGGTTAATTGATATAACAAATAATTCTTACAATAATATTTCATTCAAAAATATAATTTTCTGTGAAGGTGTTGCAACTAATAACAATCCTTTTTTCTGTAACATTCCAATTCAGCCTAACAAAGGCCATTGCCTGAAAATTACGTTGAATGAAGTTCCTGATTCTTACATTATTAAGAAAAAACACTTCTTATTCAATCTTCGAAACGATCTATATTACTACGGTGGAACTTATGACCGTTTTGATAAGACTAATAATATCAATGATGAATCAGTCGAAGAATTAAAATCAGGACTTATGGAGATTTATAAAAATAAATTTGAGATTCAGGATATTAATGTAGCATTTCGTGC
>NZ_BAABHO010000175.1:0-590 GCF_039542135.1 Actinomycetospora chlora | reverse complement strand
CGGGACCAATGTTTTCTTCTTTTGCAAGGATTTTTATCTTATCAACAACCTGAATCGTGTGGTCAAGATTGTGATAAGTATAAGCAGAAGATAATCTATTTTTGAATAAATTTTTAACATAATCTTCCGAAATTTTCAAAATATCCATAAAAGCAATTTGGAACAAATTTAAGAAAGTATTTATAGCTTATTAATTTTAATTTTGTTAAATATTGTTAGAGTTTGACTAATTTCGTGAATATTTGAAATCAAAATCGTCAGGTCGAACTTGTCGAAGCCTTTAACTTAAATATTTAATTTTATTTATGGCAGCTTAATCCGCCTTCCGCTCCCAATCTTTTTTGCAGAAATTTTCCACACTCAATAGGGCTTTTGCACAAGCAAAAAAGGATTTCCGCTCAAGCCGGGCTGCAATTTGGTCATAAAAACAAATGTCAAGAAAATAGAACATTTCAAACATAATCAATGATAATTTATCAACCATCAATTATATATAAATGGAGATTTTAGTAGCAACACATAATTTACATAAAAAAGAAGAGATACAGCAGATATTAGGAACCGATTATGTTGTGACCAGTTTATCGGAC
>NZ_BAABHO010000174.1:0-590 GCF_039542135.1 Actinomycetospora chlora | reverse complement strand
GGGCCCACGTTCGGGAATTGGAGAAATCTTCATTGCTGAAAATGAGCCTGGTTCTTCTATTATGCCAGGAAAAGTGAATCCAACTCAAAATGAAGCGATTACTATGGTTTGTGCACAGGTTTTGGGGAACGATACAACAATCTCTTTTGCTGGAACACAAGGAAATTATGAGCTGAATGTTTTCAAGCCAGTTATGGCTGCGAACTTCTTACAATCTGCACAGTTGTTGGCGGATGCGATGATTTCTTTCAATGATCATTGTGCGGTTGGAATTGAGCCAAATGAACCGAGAATCAAAGAACTGGTTGACAAATCTCTGATGCTTGTAACAGCGTTGAATACGCACATCGGTTACGAAAACGCAGCAAAAATTGCTAAAACAGCTCACAAAAACGGAACAACCCTTAAAGAAGAAGCTATCAATCTTGGATTGTTAACTGCTGAACAATTTGATGAGTGGGTTAAGCCGGAAGATATGGTAGGAAGTCTTAAATAGATGATAGACTTTTTAGACAAAAGATAATAGACAAGCTCCGGGGTAATTCTCGGAGTTTTTATTTTTATTAAATTTCGCTTATGAATATTGATAC
>NZ_BAABHO010000173.1:0-590 GCF_039542135.1 Actinomycetospora chlora | reverse complement strand
GATCAATATTCCGAACGCAAAAACTCTTATAATTACTGATCAGAATGGCTTTTTCAAACTTCCTGCAAGTGGGGAAAAGGTCACCCTGAATATTTCGCATAGCGGCTACAGATCAGCATCGCTTGATGTTACATTACCGCTTGATACCCCTTTGAGAATTGTTCTTTCGCACAAAGTCAATGACATTCAGGAAGTGAATATCTCCACCGGTTACCAGAAGATCCCCAAGGAAAGGGCTACCGGTTCATTTACATTCACGGATAATAAACTGCTCAACCAACAGGTTAGTACTAATATACTTGACAGGCTTGCCAATGTTGCCGGAGGTGTTTTCCTGGAGCGGGGACGTTCCGGAAGTCCCCAGCTGATGGTCAGAGGGCTCAGTACCATCAACGGTCCCAAATCCCCTCTGATCGTGGTCGATAATTTTCCGTATGAAGGCGACATCAGTAACATCAATCCCAATATGGTGGAAAGCATTACAGTACTTAAGGATGCCTCAGCAGCCAGTATATGGGGTGCAAGAGCCGCCAATGGGGTCATCGTCATTACTACAAAAACCGGGAAATTCAACCAGCCTGTCAAAGTGG
>NZ_BAABHO010000172.1:0-591 GCF_039542135.1 Actinomycetospora chlora | reverse complement strand
ATTAAAACCCTCAAGGAAAATTCTTTGAGGTTTTTTGTTTTCATTTAATAACGGTTTGGTATTTGTAATGTTTCAAAGCATTTAAATCAAACTATGAAACTAAAATCCCCTGAACCATTCTGGCTCGTAAAAGACGGACTCAAACATTCTTATCCATCACTCCGAGAAGATATCGAAACTGAAATCCTCATTATCGGAGGTGGAATCACAGGTTCTCTTCTCGCCCACCAAATGATTAAAGATGGCTATAAAACCGTTTTGGTAGACCGTCGCGAAATCGGAAACGGAAGTACTAGCGCTACAACTTCTATGCTACAATACGAGATTGATGTCGCACTATTCAAGCTGTCCGAGATGATTGGACAAGAAGGTGCTGAAAAAGCATATTGGGCTTGTTACGATTCTATTGATGATCTACAGAAAATAGCTAAGGAAGTAAAGTCTGATTGTGGTTTCAAGAAAAAAAAATCCCTTTATTTCGCAGCTTTGAAAAAAGATGTTCCACTTCTCAAAAAAGAATTCGAAGCAAGAAAAACGGCTAAGTTTCCGGTAAAATGGCTTTCGGAAGAAGAGATTAAAAACCAGTTCAAA
>NZ_BAABHO010000171.1:0-596 GCF_039542135.1 Actinomycetospora chlora | reverse complement strand
ATGCAAACACAAAATAAAATGCAGCGGTAAAAAGAATCATGACCAAAAAATTAGTAGGCTTTTCAAACGGCCCCTGTTGCATGATTCTGAAGACTTCCTCATAACCCACAATGTACATGAACATAATATGAGTGATAATGACTGAAATCAGAATGAAAATGAACCATTTTAATGATCTTTTCCAGATTTTCTCAGTATTCCAGGGTTGATTGTCCAGCTTGATCTGCTTGTTTCTGTCGCCTTCTATTGCATATTCTATTTTGCGGAAAATCATTTCTAAAAAGATCGTTTGCGGACAAATCCATCCACAAAAGATCCTCCCGAAGGCAACCGTAAAAAGAATAATGAATATTAATGAAGTAATTGCCCCTAACGCCAAAATGAAAAAATCCTGAGGATAAAAAGGCTGACCGAATATGAAAAACTGACGGTCTATGATATTGAACATCAATAGCGGATTCCCGTTGAACTTAAGGAATGGCAATGTAAAATAGACTATTAATAAGAAGATGCTTACGAGAACTCTGTAATTGGTATATTTCCCCTTAGGTTTTCTTGGATAAACCCATCTTCTCTTTCCGGTATTATCCATTGTA
>NZ_BAABHO010000170.1:0-602 GCF_039542135.1 Actinomycetospora chlora | reverse complement strand
GCCGGTTAGCGGGCAGGTTATCAAAGGAGCAACAGGTTTTTCGCCAAATACTCCTGTCAATGGTTACTTACAGTATAATGAGTCTAATGATAAATTTACGGTAACTAATGACGCGACTTTTATTGCCGGTAAAGGTTATGCGATCCGTGCAGAAACAGGAACCAATGGCTATACGAAAACATATAACTTTAATGGTGTTCCGAATAACGGTAATATTCAATATCAAAATTTGAAGTGGACAGATGCAAATCATGGATTTAATTTGGTTGGTAATCCTTATCCTTCTAATATCGATTTTGATTTGTTGTACACACTTAACCCAACTAAAATATTTTCTACAGTTTGGTTCTGGACTAATAATAGTTATACGGCAGAGCAGGTTGGTTCTGGTTATAATGGGAATAATTATGCCGTTTACAACGGAACAGGCGGGTCACCGGCAACTTATAATCCTGATAATCCTTATAATGGTTCCGTTATTCCGAATGGGAAAATCCAAATAGGTCAGGCTTTCATTATCCAGGCAAAAGCTGGCGGCAAAGATCAGCCTTTGGATTTCAGCAATAATATCAGGATAACTGATAATGGTAACTTTTATCAGA
>NZ_BAABHO010000169.1:0-607 GCF_039542135.1 Actinomycetospora chlora | reverse complement strand
GCATACAAAGTAATAGGTGAGATAGCCGGAATGAATTTTCTATTGAACCACTCTTTTCCTTTTAATTTGATCAAAAAATAACGGCTCAAAAATCCCGCAATAAAAGGAATTCCTAAATAGATGAATACACTATCGGCAACATCTTTCATCGGTACAGCAACATTGAAATTACCTAAGCCCAGTTTTTGTGGTAGTACATTAATGAAAAGCCAAACATAAAAACTATAAAATACTAACTGGAAAATACTATTTAATGCGATCAGCAGAGCTGCATACTCTCTATTACCCTTTGCTAAATCGTTCCAGACAATTACCATTGCAATGCATCTTGCCAAACCGATTAAAATTAAACCAATCATATAGTCTGGCTCATCTCGCAGAAAAATGATTGCCAACACAAACATTAAAATAGGGCTGATGATCCAATTGAGTAGCAAGGACACTGACATTACTTTTTTGTCTTTAAAAGCCATTGGTAATAGAGTATAATCCACTTTTGCCAAGGGTGGATACATCATTAAAATTAAGCCTATTGCCAAAGGAATATTAGTTGTTCCGACAGACAAAGAATTAGTTACAGTAGAAATATCAGGAAAGAAATATCCCA
>NZ_BAABHO010000168.1:0-609 GCF_039542135.1 Actinomycetospora chlora | reverse complement strand
CAAAAGATTTCCAATATCAATTCACACCGAAACCAACAGAAGGTGCAAAAGATCCTTTTCTGAATGGCAAATTATGTTATGGCGAAAATCTGAGTCAATACTCTCAACACTTAAGACAAATAAATCTTGAATGGCTTTTGAAATCCTACAAAAATTATAAAAATCCTCAGCAGGATTTCTTTTTGAAAAATCTTTTCTTTGATAAGTTAGCCGGAAGTGATGAACTAAGAAAGCAAATCATCGCTGGAAAATCCGAAAAAGAAATTAAAGATAGCTGGAAGAAAGATCTAAGAGATTTTGAAAAAATAAGACAGAAATATATTGTCTATCCAAACTAAAAAAACCTCGATGTTGCGAGGTTTTTATTTTATATAATTCTGGATTTGGATTAAAATTTATAACCTAAACCAAGATTAAAATAATTAGCTTTTAATGCATATCCTGAAGGCGCATCTTTGAGATGATTATTTACCTGGAAAGAATATCTTGCTTCAGCAAATAAGCTAGACGTAAAATCAAAACCTGCTCCGACTGCCAGTCCAAAATTTGTTTTATTATAAAAATTTTCATAACCCGCCGGTGTATCTTCCAAATCAAATAAAAACTGGG
>NZ_BAABHO010000167.1:0-610 GCF_039542135.1 Actinomycetospora chlora | reverse complement strand
GGTAAAATCTAATGTCATCAAACAAACAACAGCAACGGTTTTTGTAGGTGTTAATTCCGGATTTAATCATTTGATTCGTCCGATGTTCTACGATTCTTATCACATTATCGAGAATCTTTCTAATCCAAAAGGTCCGGAAAGAATCTATACTGTGGTTGGAAACATATGTGAGACGGATACTTTTGCCTGGGACAGAAAAATCAATGAAGTAAGAGAAGGTGATGTGATTGTCTTCAGAAACGCTGGAGCTTATGGTTTTGAAATGAGTTCGAATTTCAATTCCAGATTGAAACCTGCCGAAGTAATGTTCCTTGATGGAAAAGCTCATCTTATCAGAAAAAGAGATGAATTCGAAGATTTATTAAAAAATCAGATTGAAGTTTTGTAATTTGTTGCTAATCAGAACAGTTTTGGCATAAAATTTCATTCTAAAATCATATAAATCAAATACTATGAAATCATTACTATTTTCATTGAGCTTGCTGATCAGTTCATTGGCATTCGCTCAGAATAATGACGTTGAAGAATCTATGAACATCGATATTCCTATGATGGATACTTCTTCCAGCTCGGTAACTTATAACATTCGCGGGATTTATCAGATAAAAGA
>NZ_BAABHO010000166.1:0-612 GCF_039542135.1 Actinomycetospora chlora | reverse complement strand
CTACAAAAGTTGCTCTTTCTTTCATCAATGAAACAATTTTCAATAATTTTTCATCAGAAATGTTCAATGATTTTACTTCGTCAACTTCTTTTAATAAAACTAAAACCTCTTCATCAGATTTCAGTTTAAGATATTCCTGATTGAACCACTTAGCTTTCTGCGGATCAAATCTTGCGCCGGCTTTATGAACTTTATGAAGATCAAATTCGGCAATCATTTCGTCCAAAGAAACAATTTCTTTATCATTCGAAGGTGTCCAACCTAAAAGTGCTGTCATATTAATGAAAGCCTCTGGAAAATACCCTGACTCTTTATAACCTTTCCATACCTCATCACTTTCCGGATCTTTGAAATCCATGGGAAAAACCGGAAAACCGAATTTTGCACCGTCTCTTTTACTTAGTTTTCCTTTGCCTTCCGGTTTTAATATCAAAGAAAGATGAGCAAATTCCGGAGCATCCCAACCCATTGCTTCGTACAATAAAACGTGCAAAGGCATTGACGGCAGCCACTCCTCACCACGAATGACGTGAGAGATTTTCATCTCAAAATCATCTACAACATTTGCAAAATGATAGGTTGGCATTCCATCGTTTTTAATTAGAACTTTAT
>NZ_BAABHO010000165.1:0-613 GCF_039542135.1 Actinomycetospora chlora | reverse complement strand
ACCATGCTTTTGTCAATGGTAATACGGTCTGGCTACAAAACAACCCCAATCTTGAAAACCAAGTATTTGAAAATCCTGAAGAATATCTGAAATTACTGAGTCGGGAAGCGTACGGCGATGAGAACAAATCCTTTGCAGGCTACGGTTTTAGAATCGGGTTGCCAACTAGCATTAACTTCAATTACAGTCAAAGAATTAAGGAAAATCATTTTATCAACTTCAATTGGATCCAAAGAGTTCCGGTTTTTGAAAATTCGGTAAAGCGAAATAATGTTTTCAATGCTAATTATTCCGTTCAAAAAGCATTTTTAGGCTACGGAATTTCTACAACTTTGTCCGAATATAAAAATCTTCAGTTTGGTGGCTATTTCAGAATCGGTCCATTGATTCTCGGAAGCGAAAATGTGTTTCCATTATTGTTCAAACAAAAACAGCTTCACAACGCTGATTTTTATATGGCAATCAAGCTCTATCCGTTTTGGGATAATGATCTGAAACGGCACAGAAGACAAAAATGTGATTGCGAAAAGTGAAAATATTGTATCTTTAGTACATAAAAATTGTTTTATAAATAAAATCAAAGGCTCAGGAATATCCTGAAAAGATTCTTTTC
>NZ_BAABHO010000164.1:0-613 GCF_039542135.1 Actinomycetospora chlora | reverse complement strand
GACAGGAGATAATGGTGGGACTTGGACAGCGACAGATGCAAGAACGGATCAGACTATAACAGGTAAAGCAATCACTATACGCAGTGGTATATTGACTTCTCCATCTGTTAATAATGGTATTGGTAGTATTACAATGACAACCAAACTTCCTTACACTGACAGTTCTGGAAATCTGGTTGTTAGAGTTAATGGAAATATAGTGGGTAATATTCCTTACTCTTCTAGTGTTCAGACTACTACTTTATCTGGTATCAATATTTCCGGATCGGTAGTAGTGACTGTTACGAGTTCCGGATCGCGTGTTGCAATAGATGATTTGAGTTGGACATGCTATACCGAAGCTTGTACGCCGTCACCAATTACAGCTTTCCCTGCAAATGGCCCTACAAATACCATTATTACAATTACAGGAGCTAACTTTAATTCTTCATCAACAGTTAAATTCGGGACAGCAAATGCAGTAGTAGAATTCATAAGCGCAACACAACTAAAGGCCACTGTTCCTGCAAATGCTGATGGTAATATCATTGTAGATACAGCTTTGGATTGTGATTCTGAAACAGCTTTTACATTAATTAATAATGATAGTTCAGGGTGCGAATCTATAGCTGGC
>NZ_BAABHO010000163.1:0-614 GCF_039542135.1 Actinomycetospora chlora | reverse complement strand
ATATTGGTCGAAATTTGATTGAAAATATTCCCCGAAATTCCATCAATAATATGAAATGGAATACTCAATAAAACGAAAATCAACAAAATGAAAAATCCGTAAATAAAGGCATCACGCTTTCCTTTTGCTTTGTCTTTGTTTCCTTTTGTGAAAAATGAAACCGTCAACGGAATCATTGGGAAAACACACGGCGTAAGCAATGCAATCAGTCCGCCTAAAAATCCTAATCCGAGAACGAGCCAATTATCGTTAGCCGGTTTTTGCTGAGCAGTTCCACAATTGGTCAAAGGGTTTTTGAAATCCAAAGAATTGACCTTCAAACCGTCTTGTTTTGCAACAGTAGGCGTTGCAACATTTGTCGGTTTCAGAACTGTTCCGACTTTTCCGGACGGAGCAACCTCATAAACAGTGTCTTTTGTTTTACCAACATTTTCGTCAGAAGCAACGGTTGTTTTACTGCCTTCAATTTGTTTTTCAAATTCTAATGTATTTGGCGCCAAACAAACACGGTCATTACAAGTCTGATACATTATTTCAGCGGTAATTGTCGCCGGTTTTGCGGCATCTTTTGGTTTGAATTTTTGCTTGAAAACGACTTTGTTTGAATAATAAAC
>NZ_BAABHO010000162.1:0-616 GCF_039542135.1 Actinomycetospora chlora | reverse complement strand
ATTTTCTTTCTAATTGTTTTGTTGTAGGCGTATCTCCATTTATAATACTTGTGAAAATTCCAAAAGTGTCGTAAACGACTTTCTGCAACATTTTTTGAGTTTCTCGTCTGTCCGCAAATACAATTACTTTTTCATTTTTGGATTTTATATCGACTAAAATTCCTACTGTTATTTGTAGCTTAGATGAACTTGAAATTAGTTCTTCTGTAGAGAATTTTAAAATTTGGCTTTCTAATAGATATGGATGGTCTGAAATATCTCTTATCGCCCAAAGTGATTTTAATTTTTGATTTCTTTTTTCTACACCTTCCAATTCTGAATCATTTGCCATTTCGATTTCCTGCTTGTAGCGGTTTAACTGAATGGACGGCATTTCTCTTTTAATTCTTGATTTTTCGTTGTCGTGTTTGTTGGGTAAATCAACAACATCTTTCTTGTATCTTCTTAATATAAAGTCACCAATATTGCTACGAAGTTTTTCAGTAAGTGATTTAATATCAACACTTTCATCACTCAATGGATTTTGGTATTCCTTTGCAAAATCTTTTGCATTACCTAAAAGTCCGGGAACTGCAAAATCCATTAAACACCAAATATCAACCAATGTATTTTCAAC
>NZ_BAABHO010000161.1:0-616 GCF_039542135.1 Actinomycetospora chlora | reverse complement strand
ATACAGAGACCAAGCAATACAGAATCCCTTACACTTCATCCGACCATACGCTGCTCAAGTATGCATTAGAATTATTTGAAAAGGTCTATAACCGCAGAATGCGAATCAGGCTGATAGGGATAAAATTTACGGGATTAGTTCACGGATGTCACCAGATGAACCTGTTTGAAGATACGGAAGAGCTTATCAGTCTTTATCAAACGTTGGACAAAATTAAAATGAGGTTCGGTTCAGACAGCGTTGGCCGGGCATCCGGATTTTTAAACCAATAATTTACCTTGTTATGTTCATCAATTGTCATTCTTTCCACAGCTTACGTTACGGTACCATTTCCATAAAAGAATTGGTTCAGCAATGTGTCGACCTGGAAATTGGTGTGGCCGCTTTGACCGATATCAATTGTATCTCCGGCATTTATGACTTTCACAGATTATGTGAGAAGAATAATATCAGACCGGTCGTAGGTGTGGATGTAAGAACTGACAATAAACAGCATTACATCTGCCTGGCAAAAAATCAATCAGGTATAGGGGAAATCAACAGGCTTTTGACAAGACACAATTGCGAAGGAATTGATCTCCCACTTCATCACCCTGACCTGTCAAATGTGTTTGTC
>NZ_BAABHO010000160.1:0-619 GCF_039542135.1 Actinomycetospora chlora | reverse complement strand
GTTCTGTAATAAAATATTCTTCCAGCCGGTTACCGATGAGATTTAAAGCCAAGACTCCAAGTCCTACCCCTATTAATCCTGAAATTACCGTAATAACGATACTTTCCTGTAAAATCAAAGCGACTATTCCGGCAGGTTTTGCACCAATTGCCTTTCGTACACCAATTTCCTTGGTTCTTTCTTTGACGATATAAACCATTATATTACTGATACCGATGATTCCTGCCAATAAAGTTCCAAGTCCGATAAATCCTACAACAACAGTAATTACAAATACGAATGCAAAAGAATCTTTGGTATTGACCGCATTATTATTAACGAAAATTCCCTGCTGATCGTCCGGAGAAATCTGGTGTCTTTTTCTGATATTTTTTTCTATTTCTTTACCATATTCCACGGCTTGGTCTGGTGTCAGTTTTTGGTCATAAGACAGCATTATCGTGCTAATAGTGTCCGAACTTTTTTTCATCTGCTGAAGTGTGGAAAGCGGAACCGAAATATGTCTCTCATCCCAATCGCCACCAGGATCTTCAAAAACACCAACGACTTTGAACATTGTCCCGTTGATTTCCAGAGATTTTCCAATCGGGTTTCCGTCGCGTATCAAATCCCGCCAAAC
>NZ_BAABHO010000159.1:0-620 GCF_039542135.1 Actinomycetospora chlora | reverse complement strand
AATAAAAACTGACAGGATAACACATATACAAATGAGTATCCAATTTTTTTTAACCAGCATTGTATTTTCTTTTGAAACTGCATTTTCAATTTTAGAAACAACTACTTTTCCGTTTTGAGATTTCTCCCTATACATATCCTGATACAACTGCGTATAGTATAATGCATTTTTACTATCTCCCAATTGGGTGTAACTCTCAGAAATTCTTCCCAGTATTTCCATTTTCTTATCAAAAAACTCATTGTTTTTACAATAACTGAGTGCTTTTTTGTAGTTAATTATCGCTTCTGTGTGTTTTCCTTCTTCTGAAAACAAAACTCCTTTCTGATGATAGATGAAAATCATATGTACAGGCTGGCTCATATCCGCAAGCTCCAAAGCTTTATTTAAATAATAATGTGCAGAATCAAATTGCTTAGTGGCTGCATACTCATAACTCAGGTTCGTATAGGCTGTAGGCAGTAATTCTCTTCTTGACGACACATCAGATATTTTGTTATAAGCAGAAGCTGCTCTTTGTGCTGTTTTAACTCTCTCAGATTGTTCCTTATCAGGATTATAAAGTAAAAGCATCGAACTGTAGACTTTACCCTTTATTGAATATGCCTCATCATTTTCCT
>NZ_BAABHO010000158.1:0-621 GCF_039542135.1 Actinomycetospora chlora | reverse complement strand
CTTCTGTTTCGTAAAAAATAAAAAACATCTTAAAAAAGATGTTTTTTATTCATATTTTGATTAGTCCTAATTAATTTGCTTCTATGATAATTTTCATTGCTTTTTCTTTTGCTCCATTTAAAAATACTTGATATGCTTCTTCAATCTGGTCTAATTTGTAATGGTGCGTAATCAATGATTTTAGAGGAAGTTTGTTGGTTGCAGTCGCTTTCAGCAACATCGGTGTTGTGTTCGTATTGACCAATCCTGTTGTTATCGTAAGGTTTTTAATCCACAATTTCTGAATTTCAAAATCTACTTTCACGCCGTGAACACCAACATTGGCAAGATGACCTCCGGGTTTTACAATTTTTTGACAGATATCCCAGGTTGGAGGTATTCCCACTGCTTCGATTGCCACATCCACACCTTCTTCTCCAACAATTTTTTTAATTGCCTCTTCCGCATTTTCCACCGCAGAATTTACCGTATGCGTTGCCCCTAAAGTTTTAGCCAATTCTAATCGGTTTTCATCCATATCCACCATAATAATGGTTGACGGAGAGTAGAATTGAGAAGTTAATAAAACAGACATCCCAACTGGTCCCGCTCCAACAATAGCAATCGCATCGCCTGGTTTTA
>NZ_BAABHO010000157.1:0-621 GCF_039542135.1 Actinomycetospora chlora | reverse complement strand
CCATTGAAATATGTATCATTGTAATCTTGCTTAGAAGAACCAACTCCAAATTTTACCCCCACTGTAAAGTGATCATCAAACTGATAACCAACCATCGGATTAAATTCGAAATTGTCAGTTTTCAAATCTCCTGCAGTAGAGAAATTCTTTTTAACTGTATTATCATAAGAAATATTCCCACCAACTAATAAGGTGTTTTTTTGAGCTGATACTAATCCGAAGGCAGCAACTGCACCGGCAATGATTAATTTTTTCATTTGTTTGTAATAGTTTAATTTTTCAGGCTGCAAAGCTATGAAGTCCGGAAACAATTCAGGCTATTAAAAAAATGATTTATATCAGGAAAATTATGTGGTTACAATATATAAGGCAAAATATCAGTCAAATGTCTTGGTGGAACCTGATAATAGCTTATTTAGTTCCGAAAGTTCACCAGAAGTCAAATCTCTCCATTTTCCAACAGGCAGATCAAGCTTGATATTCATTATACGGATTCTCTTTAGCTTTTTGACTTCGTAACCCAGGTATTCGCACATTCTGCGGATCTGGCGATTAAGCCCTTGTGTCAGTACAATCCGGAAGTTCATGGTATCAAATTTCTCAACTTCACATTTTCTTGTA
>NZ_BAABHO010000156.1:0-622 GCF_039542135.1 Actinomycetospora chlora | reverse complement strand
AATGGGATGCACCAACAAAGACAATGGCAGAAGTTGTAGCTATGGCTAATGTTCTTCCTGCAAGTACATACTCAGATGGTAATCCAAAGCAACTACCGGCAGATGATCCAAATGTTGCGGGTGACGAGATTATTTTTGACGCGTATGTAGTGTCATCTGATGCAGGAGGTAACTTTTATAAAACAATTTCTATCCAAGACAAACCAGAGAATCCTACTGTAGGACTATCAATTGGAATCAATAAATCTATGAATTATGTAGATTTTCCAGTTGGAGCACACATCAGAATTAAAGCTAACGGAATGGTTATTGGAAAATCTTTTAATACAATGCAGTTGGGGGTAAAGGATCCTAATTATCCACTTGGAAGAATTCCAGAATCAATTATTGGAAGATATATTTCTGGTGTTTGTAGTGGAAATGGTTTAGAAATTGTTGACATTGTTCCAACTGTTGTAACAATAAATCAACTGACAAGTTCTACAACTGGCGACAAATATCTTAATACTTTGGTAAAGGTGAAGAATGTACAGTTCTCAGATTCTCAAATTGGTCTTGCTTTAATGGCAACTGATATTTCCGGAGCATTTATCGATACAGATAGAACAATTACTGATGGTAC
>NZ_BAABHO010000155.1:0-627 GCF_039542135.1 Actinomycetospora chlora | reverse complement strand
GCATATTTTGCCCAAAAGATTTGTGAAAATCCGTCATTATGGTTTTTTGAGCAGCACCTGGAAGCGTATCAAGCTTAAAAATCTGCAACAAAATTTAGGCATCCAGCCCAAAGGAAAACTTCCACCCAAAGCTTTTCAGCCAAAATGTACTTGCTGCAAAATTGGAAATTTGGTAACGATTGCAACGTTTGATTTGCGCGGTCCGCCAAGTTGGTTTTTGGAGATGAGCCAAAACTATGAAACGCCTAAAATCTAGCATTTTGGGTAAGGGAATTTATGTCCAAAAGTAAAGGAAAACACGATAAAACCTGGAAAAACCACCAAATTCACCAACAAAAAAAGAGACCTTTCTGAAAGTCTCCTGTATATCTTTAAAATCCTTCGTCGGTAAACCCATAATGTTGAAAAAAGCTCCCGAAGCTTCCGTTCAACAGGGTTTTCATTGTTCGTGCTTCGCACGCAACGAAAACTTAGCTATTGTGTGCATGGCTTTTAGGATCTTTTCGGAAATATTTCATTTCGGAACCATCAAAATAACTTGTACTGTTGGCACCGTCTCTTACGAATAATTTATTGGGCAGATGTTTAATAATGTCATCATGATTGCCTTCACCAAAAATAACTTCA
>NZ_BAABHO010000154.1:0-631 GCF_039542135.1 Actinomycetospora chlora | reverse complement strand
ATTCTTATCAAAGAATACTTGATGAGGTCGGTTTATTTTTACATCTGGTTGAGGAGAAAAATAATGGCGAAGAATTTAAGAGCAAAACATTGGGATCCTTAACAGAAGTTTTGAGTGGCAAAAAAATCCTGATTACTGATGATGATGCCCGCAATATTTTTTCATTAACAAAAGCTCTTGAAAAATATAAAGTTGATGTAGTTCTTGCAATGGATGGCAAACAAGCGCTGGATCAGATCAATGAAAACCCGGGTATTGATGTTGTATTAATGGACATGATGATGCCGGAAATGGACGGTTACGAAACAATCAGGAATATAAGGAAAATGCCGAAATATGCGCGGCTTCCCATCATAGCTGTTACCGCCAAATCTATGTTAGGTGATCGGGACAAGTGTATTGCTGCGGGTGCTTCGGATTATATTTCGAAACCCGTGGATATAGACCAGCTATTATCATTATTACGTGTTTGGTTGTACGAAAATTAAATCTGATGAAAAAGAAAATTTTAATCGTTGACGACGATCCGCGTAATATTTTTGCGCTTAAGCTGACACTAAAGGCTAGAGGCTATCAGATAGAAACATCAACATCTGGACAGGAAGCAATTAATATTTTAAAAAATCAAGAC
>NZ_BAABHO010000153.1:0-632 GCF_039542135.1 Actinomycetospora chlora | reverse complement strand
TCAGAATTGTTAGTTTATAATTTTAAGATTTTTCAAAAAAATAGTTGCAGAATTAAAAATCATTTCTAAATTTGTCCCAATGAAACTTATGAACAACAATAACTGGTGGTGGCTTTCAAACTCTTTGTCGGGTCTGAAAGGATTATCGGTGTTCTAAATTGTGAACTAACTATAACTCAATCATAATAAGACTTTGACAAATTTTGTTGAAGTCTTTTTTATTTTAGGGCTTCAAGAGCCTCAGCCTGACAGAGTTTAGTTTTAACAATTGTCATCCTGAGCGGAGTCGAAGGATTTTAGAAAAAATTAAATCGTATGAAATTAAATAACATAATCAATATAAAAACCTCTGTTAAATCCCGTTTAGCAGACCTTTATACGCCAATTGGGATTTACCTTCGTCTTCGCGACCAGTTTCGGGATACGATTCTTTTGGAAAGTGCCGGAAATCAGAATTCTGAAAATTCGTTTTCTTTTATCTGTGTCAACGCCATTGCCGGAATTGAAATCAGAAATTATAACGAAGCTGAATTGAAATTTCCTCTGGAAAATCCTACAAAAATCAATCTGAAAAATGAAAAATTGTCTGACTTGATGCAGGAATTTTCCAACTGTTTCCAATGTGAAAAACC
>NZ_BAABHO010000152.1:0-638 GCF_039542135.1 Actinomycetospora chlora | reverse complement strand
CGCGTTGCCAGCCTTTCCACGTTCCGAATTGCTGAAGATTAGCTTCGATTCCCCAAGATTTTAATTTATCGGCTGTGTAATTGTTAGCGGCTAACATTTCAGGTGTTCCAACCAATCTCGGTCCGATTTCGTCTAAAAGTTCATAAGCCATATCTTCCAGCTGAGAATTGTTATTGGCTTCGTTGACAAAACTTTGAACGATTGGATTGAGTTTTTCTTCGGATTTGGTTTGAGCAGTGACTAGAGTGATTTGCGCTGCAAAGAAAATTGCAGACATTGTGACAAATGAGTTTCTCTTCATATCTTTTATTTGATTCCGATAAAGATAAGGATTATGTCACGGAATAAAAAAACGCCTCAATATTGAGACGTTATATTTTACCATAGAATGCATGCAGCCCGACTTGAGCGGAGCTCCTTTTTACGCAACGTAGTGTAGTGAAAAGAGCGGGAGCCCTTCGACAAGTTCAGGATAAACTACAGGCGGATTAAGCTGCCCAAATTATTATTTTATGGATTGGTCGAGAAAATAGATGCGTTGGCAATCATTGCTCTGCGGTTCATTTTCAGGATATCTCTCACCCACTCTGCAAAGTCCTCCGGCTGAAGAACCTTGTCCGGATTACCGTCCGTCAAAC
>NZ_BAABHO010000151.1:0-638 GCF_039542135.1 Actinomycetospora chlora | reverse complement strand
CTTCAGTTTTTATGCTTCCTTTAGCAAGAATTTCTCCACGGTGGTTCACCAATCCGAATTTGGTATTAGTCCCGCCAATATCAATTCCGATTGCAATTTGTCTAGATAGATCAATTAATGACATTCGATTTTTAATTTTTAAGACCCTAAATTTAAGGAAAAACAAACTAATATATATCAGATGTTAAATTAATTTTAAATTTAGTGTCAATGAAAATTTTCAACAATATTGTTGAAATAGGAATAAAAAATCCGAATGTGACATCCGGATTTATGTATCAATTATTTTATTTGCGTTTTCTTTCTTCGTCCCCACCAGATCATAAAGCCAGTAACTGGCATTGATGCAATAATCAAACTGACAATGAATGCGATGATTTTTGTGGGCAATCCTAATATCGCTCCAACATGGATATCATAATTGGCAGCAACTGTTTTCTCTCCAAAATTCTTATCCTTAGGATCATGTCTGTGTAAAAGTTCACCTGAATTTTCATCGAAAATCAAACTGCTGCTTTTGTGATATGAATATGAAAGATGTTTGACATAAACTTCAAAATTCGGATGCTCGTGGTCATCAATATGTGGATGCCCAAGGTCCAGGCTAAAACCATAAGCAGTGGGATAAAGCTCCTTCA
>NZ_BAABHO010000150.1:0-640 GCF_039542135.1 Actinomycetospora chlora | reverse complement strand
AGATAAACATAACTCTCTCAGAGAATTTGAAAAGTATTATAAAAAGATACAAAAATTACGAAAGTTTATGACTCGTGATGATGACGAAGTGCTTAACAGATATATGGTAAAGATAAAAACCAATATGAATTTGCTGGAAGCATCTCAAAGCAAAAGTATAGAGTCAACTTCTATGTCTTCTAATTAACACCTTTTTATTTAATGTTAAAAACACAAGCAGAAGCGAACGTTCCCACAGATTTTGGGGAATTCAAAATGATGGCTTTTTCAGAAGATGATAAAAATTGGATGCCACATATGGCTCTGATTGCAAAAAATACAGATCTAGAAAAACCTGTTAATCTGAGAATCCATTCCGAATGTATCACCGGAGAAGTCTTTCATTCTCAAAAGTGCGAATGCGGACAGCAATTGGATTCAGCAATGAAATATATGCAGGAAAATGGTGGTCTGATTATCTATCTGAGACAAGAAGGAAGAAATATTGGCATCATCAATAAGCTTAAAGCTTATGCACTGCAAGAGAAAGGACTGGATACCGTTCAGGCTAATTTGGAATTGGGCTTACCTGCAGATGACAGGGATTTTGACGTAGCAATAGAAATGCTGCAAAAATTAGGTGTCAAATCAGTCAATCTAA
>NZ_BAABHO010000149.1:0-644 GCF_039542135.1 Actinomycetospora chlora | reverse complement strand
GGTGTACCAAATTACCGCACCTTTATCCGCATTGAGGTTGATGTGTAAAATGTTGGTCGGCAAAATTCCGTTTGATTTCAGAAAGGCTTTGTTTTTCTCCTGTTCGGTGTTCAATGCCTTTGCCAAAACATTCGCTTCCTTTACTGTCAAAGGGTGGGCGTTGATAGGATTGCCGTTTTTGTCCATATCAAAATGCTCTACATAAACATCGGTATTGCTTCCTTTGGTTTCATAGAATACCAAAGCGGATTTTGGGTGGTACAATGTGCCGAAGTCCTGTGTTATGTCGTTAATCGTTTCCATAATTTCCAATTTTAAAAGGTGTGTAAAATGTCGCTTAGGCTGTGCAGTAATGTAAACAGTCGGTTTTCAAAACAAAGGTTGTTAGCGGTTATATCCCTGCCGTCAAACTGTTTTTGGATAATCGGTTCTTCCATTTGTCCGTATTCCTGCATTTCGGTGTTGACTGATTCTATAAGGGTTTCATTTAGCCAACCTTTGTGGTCTGCGTAAAAGGAAATGTACTTTTCCATTCCGATGATGTTCTCCATATCTTCATCCGATGCTTCTCCGTTGGGTTTGGCATTGCGGAAAACATTTGCATTCGGATAGGTCTGATAAAGAGCAAAAGCTTCTTTTGCTAC
>NZ_BAABHO010000148.1:0-647 GCF_039542135.1 Actinomycetospora chlora | reverse complement strand
ATCCTCAATACGAGCAATCCGTTTTAGCTGCGCAGGCGACTGTGAATAGTGCAAAAGCACAAGTTGCCACTGCCCAGATGCAGGTCACTAAAACAAAACCTTTGGTAGATAAAAAAATTATTTCTGCTTACGAACTTCAGGCAGCTGAACTAGCACTTAAATCTGCAAAAGCGGCCTTGGCTGAGACTCAAGCACAATTGACCAATGCACAAGTGAATCAAGGTTATACCAGACTATACAGCCCTGTGAATGGCGTTATCGGTACGCTTCCTTATAAAGCTGGCAGTTATATCAGCAGTGCTACTGCACAACCTTTGACGACAGTTTCCAATATTTCCAAGATATTTGCTTATTTTTCAATTAATGAAAAACAGCAGCTTGATTTTTTTAAACATTCAACAGGAGCAACAATTCAGGAAAAAATTAATAATTCACCTTTGGTTGATTTGATTTTATCTGACGGGAGCAAGTATGACGAAAAAGGAAAAATAGAATCTATCAGTGGTTTGGTTGACCCCAATACTGGTTCTTTTTCTATGCGGGCAACATTTGCAAACCCAAAAGGAATTTTGAGAAGCGGATACAGTGCGACTGTACAGTTACCTAATAACTTGGAAAATGTCATTGTAATTCCGCAATCTGCAACA
>NZ_BAABHO010000147.1:0-649 GCF_039542135.1 Actinomycetospora chlora | reverse complement strand
TGAGGTGCGGGTAGTGCAGCTCGAACGCCGGGCGCTCGGAGCGGATCCGCGGCAGCTCGGTGAAGTTGTGCCGCGGCGGCGGGCACGACGTGGCCCACTCCAGCGAGTTGCCGTGGCCCCACGGGTCGTCCACCTCGACCGGACGGCCGTAGCGGTAGCTGTGGAACACGTTCCACAGGAACGGCAGCGTCGAGGCCCCGAGGATGAACGCCCCGATCGTCGAGATCGTGTTCAGCGTGGTGAACCCGTCGGTGGCCGCGTAGTCGGCGTAGCGGCGCGGCATGCCCTCGTTGCCCAGCCAGTGCTGCACCAGGAACGTCAGGTGGAACCCGATGAACGTCAGCCAGAAGTGCACCTTGCCGATGCGCTCGTCCATCATCCGGCCGGTCATCTTCGGGAACCAGAAGTAGATGCCGGCGTAGGTGGCGAACACGATCGTGCCGAACAGCACGTAGTGGAAGTGCGCGACCACGAAGTACGAGTCGGACACGTGGAAGTCCAGCGGCGGGCTGGCCAGCAGCACGCCGGTGAGGCCACCGAACAGGAACGTCACCAGGAAGCCGACCGAGAACAGCATCGGCGTCTCGAACGTCAGCTGGCCGCGCCACATGGTGCCGATCCAGTTGAAGAACTTGATGCCGGTCGGCAC
>NZ_BAABHO010000146.1:0-652 GCF_039542135.1 Actinomycetospora chlora | reverse complement strand
CAGCAGCTGCAGCAATTGCCAATCCAAAAGAAATGTAGGCTTGTTTTGCAGCGTGTGTCGCATGCCATTCCTTTCCAAGCGGTTCGTACATTCCCCATAATCTGGTTTTGTAGTCATCCATTGCTTCTTTAGGGATTCCCCTTTCAGATGTTGTTTTTTCAAAAACTTCGGAGATGCTGTTGTGAGAATAACCGTCCCAGGCTGCCCAAACCAAAAGGTGAGAGCCGTCTGTAATCTGCGCCTGGTCAAAAGCAATCGGCCGGATTTTTTCTAATAATTCTTTATTGGAAATGACGAATAATCTGTAAGGTTGCAAACCTGATGACGAAGGTGCCAATCTTGCAGCTTCTACGATGTAATCTACCTTATCTTGAGGGACGGCTTGTCCATTCATTTTCTTGGTTGCGTACCGCCAGTTTAAGTCTTCTAATAAACTCATTTTTTATAATTTTCTTGATTTGAGGCATCAAAGTTAAAAAACAAAAGTTTATATTTGTAATTAAGTTACTAAAAGTTACTGTTACAAAAAGGTAACTTATTTGATAATTAGTAAGTTGTGAAATTGAATTAACGTAAATTTAATTTACATTTCTTCAATAAAAGATATTATTTATGAAAATTAAATGTTGTAAAACCAACCTTCTCGCTGTAC
>NZ_BAABHO010000145.1:0-655 GCF_039542135.1 Actinomycetospora chlora | reverse complement strand
AAAGATTTAATACCTAATAAACCTTTAATAGCAATACTTACTCGGTCTCGTCCTCCTTCTATTTCATTTCCTTCGACGATTACGTTCATAGGTTTTACTACTCTTTCCACAGATGATATTGAAAACTTTTTGTTATGAGACCTTTCTGTTTCCTGTACTAAATCAAAATCGAGATCATCTTCTTCAATTATTTTCAGAGTATCTTTCCAGTATTTTACCATATCCGCACAAGTTTCGTAGCTGTTTGAATTTATCGGAAATGCATCTAAGCCTTCTGCTTCAGTCAAAATTGTTGTTGCTTTAAATCTGTCACAAAAGTTAAGAGCAAACTGGCGGATTCCTGGAATAGTTCCTATATTAGTTAAGTAGTGAAAGTATTCATGTATAAATATGGCCTGCTGTTGACCAATATTTAGATCAGTGAGAAAAGTTGTTAAATTTTCAATGTCAAATCCATCTAGACATATGTAAAATCGATCTGGATAATATTTTATTTTGGTTAGGTCTATATTTTCCACGAGAGAACGTTTTTGTATTAAAAAGTACGATTTTTTTTTGACATCTTTTTCATAATCGCAATTGTAAATACAAAAATTGAATTTAAAATTTAAAAAGCTACTTATCAAAAAATAGAATATATTCAAGAACTACTTGG
>NZ_BAABHO010000144.1:0-656 GCF_039542135.1 Actinomycetospora chlora | reverse complement strand
CTACAGATTGCAGTAATATATTAGCAAATAATGAAGTAAAAAATATTGTAAAACCATCAATATATCCAAATCCTACTTCAGATTATGTATATCTGCAGAATGAAGCAAAAGAGATTGACGTTTTCAATACAGCCGGGCAAATGGTTGCAGGCTATAGGAATACAAGAATGGTAGATATCAGTCATTTGCCTGTAGGTAATTATATTATTAAAATCATGGATTCTGCAGGTGTGACATCATCGCAAAAAATCATAAAAAAATAAGCATCATCTAATGAAATTAAATATAAAAAATACAATCAGAGTTACGGTAGCTGTAATTTCATTGATGGCTGGTAGCTATGCAAATGCCCAAAGCAGTGAACGGCAAATAATCGAAAATTATCTTGCAAAAGACAGAAAAACATTTGGAAAGACTTTTGATATTATACACACATCTCAAAGAAAAAGTTCTGAAGGGACCATAATCAATATTCAGCAGACGTACAAAGGTGTACCGATCTATGGGGCTATATCATCTGTATTGATTCGAGACAATGCATTAAAATACATTTCTGACAATTTCATGTCTTTTCCGGAAAATGTATCTGTATCCAAACCTTCATTTGACATCAGAAAAGATTTCTCTGCAGTATTATCTTCAGAAAAGCTTAATGG
>NZ_BAABHO010000143.1:0-659 GCF_039542135.1 Actinomycetospora chlora | reverse complement strand
ATTGCAAATCTATCCAGACCTCAAAAGCATAGAAACAGCAGTTTTGACAATACCGACAGACAGGATTATGCCGCTGAAACAAAAATAAAGCCTGAAGCGGAAGTGGAAAAAGTTCTTGCAGCTTTCACGCCAGACCAGATAAAAGATATTGACAGAAACAGCGAACAGGATGTTTACCTGGACCTTTATAATTAATAACAAAAACAGAGAGAAATGAAAAAATTGTTATTGACTATTTTCATCGCCGGATTATTCTCTGCCCATACTGTAAGAGGACAGGAAAGAAGATCAGCAAATACAGTTCAGAGATCAACGGGAAATTCTTCTTTCAGGAGTGCACCTACATCATCTTTTTCACCAGCAGGAACAGCTATGAGACAACAACAGAGCCAGAATATTCCCAGGGCGTCTGAGTGGAGAGCTATGAATATGGATGAGAAAAGAGCGGCTGTAAGTAATATGTCCGTAAAAGAACGTTCTGTTTTCTTACAAAAGATGAAAGAGAATATCACTATTGATGATCTTGATATTCCTGCTGATAAGCAAGAAGAATTCAAAAATCTTTTTACCGAATATCAGAGTAATCAGAGATTGATAAAGGAAAAGTTTCATTCGGATAAGAATTTTGATAAATTGAGTGATGAAGAAGCAACAAGCCG
>NZ_BAABHO010000142.1:0-665 GCF_039542135.1 Actinomycetospora chlora | reverse complement strand
CTAAGTCAAGTCCAACTCTGCGACCCCATGGACTGCAGCACACCAGGCTTCCCTGTCCTCCACTATCTCCTGGAGTTTGCTCAAACTCATGTCCATTGAGTCTGTGATGCCATCCAACCATCTCATCCTCTGTCGTCCCCTTCTCCTCCTGCCCTCAATCTTTCCCAGCATCAGGGTCTTTTCCAATGAGTCAGCTCTTCGCATCAGGTGGCCAAAGTATTGGAGTTTCAGCTTCAGCATCAGTCCTTCCAATGAACACCCAGGACTGATCTCCTTTAGGATGGACTGGTTGGATCTCCTTGCAGTCCAAGGGACTCTCAAGAGTCTTCTCCAACACCACAGTTCAAAAGCATCAATTCTTCGGCGCTCAGCTTTCTTTATAGTCCAACTCTCACATCCATACATGACCACTGGAAAAACCATAGCCTTGACTAGATGGACCTTTGTCAGCAAAGTAATGTCTCTGCTTTTTAACATGCTGTCTGGGTTGGTCATAGCTTTTCTTCCAAGAAGCAAGCGTCTTTTAATTTCATGGCTGCAGTCACCATCTACAGTGATTTCGGAGCCCAAGAAAATAAAGTCTCTCACTGTTTCCCCATCTGTTTGCCATGAAGTGATGGGACTGGATGCCATGATTTTAGTTTTTTGAGTGTTGAGTTTTAAGC
>NZ_BAABHO010000141.1:0-666 GCF_039542135.1 Actinomycetospora chlora | reverse complement strand
CTTTTAGCTGCTATTATTTGGTATTTGAAAATTTACGAAGATGGCAAGTATTGTACATTTCCTCACGCCATTGAATTGCTGAATAAAAAGTATTCGGACGTGTTCACGATTTTAACGTCATACCCCGATTTGGAAAACTATCTTTCTCCGTTTATGGATGCTTGGCAAGGCGGAGCGCAAGACCAATTACAGGGACAGATTGCATCAGCTAAAATTCCTTTGTCAAGAATGATTTCACCAAGTTTGTATTGGGTAATGACAGGCGATGATTTTTCATTGGACATCAACAATCCAAAAGAGCCGAAGATTTTATGTGTAGGCAATAATCCTGATCGGCAGAATATTTATTCCGCAGCTTTGGGATTATACAATTCAAGAATTGTAAAACTCATCAATAAGAAAGGGCAATTGAAAAGTTCTGTAATTATTGATGAGTTGCCAACAATATATTTCAGAGGTTTGGATAACCTTATCGCAACTGCCAGAAGTAACAAAGTCGCCGTGTGTTTGGGTTTTCAAGACTTTTCACAATTAATCAGAGATTATGGCGATAAAGAAGCAAAAGTAATTCAGAATACGGTAGGTAATATTTTTAGCGGTCAGGTTGTAGGCGAAACGGCTAAAAATCTTTCGGAACGATTTGGAAAAGTGTTGCAAAAACGTCAG
>NZ_BAABHO010000140.1:0-672 GCF_039542135.1 Actinomycetospora chlora | reverse complement strand
CGGACAAATATTGCTTACAACAGAAAACAGATCAAGCCTCAATATTTCTAATTTGAATAGTGGTGTTTATTTCTTAACAATTGTACCTGAAAACGGCAAATCAATAACAAAGAAGATTATCAAGAACTAAGATGTTTTTTCTAACAACAAAAACGCCTTCGTACTCCGAAGGCGTTTTTTTATTTATAATAAGTTTCAATAAACTGATAGAATTCTGACATTCTGTAAAAATTATTAATTCCAAGATAAACCGTAATTATCAGAAGTAAGCCATAAAATAAGCTTACAGCAAAACTTTTATCCCGGTAGCTATAAAATAACCAACCTATCAAAAGTGGGTAAACAAAAACAAAATGCCCACCATAAATATAAGATGTATGAAGCCCGAATTTCAAAATACAGTGAACCAACACATCAAATAAAAATGTAATCACAAGAATCCAAACCAGTTTGTTTTTATAATTCTTGAAAACACTCCAAATCATCATCAACACAATCAATCCGACGAAGACATAAGGAACAACAGAACTATAAACATCCATAAACAATGCTTTGTATTCAAAACCATTTTTGTTGTGATAATCTCTGATAACCAAACTCGGAAACAATATATTCCCGCCAAAAAACCAGGAATAAATCATATCCCAAAGCGGCGTTACTTTTGGCTGAGAG
>NZ_BAABHO010000139.1:281-674 GCF_039542135.1 Actinomycetospora chlora | reverse complement strand
CCAATGATGGTGTAGAAAATCAATAATTTGAAGTTGATATCCAGTTGATTCATCAAAACTTCTACTTTTACCTTTGTTTCGGAAGGCACTACATTTTTACCCCATTTCTGTTGATACTCTTCTACTTTTTTAAGTTCTGCATCTGCCTTAGCCCAGCTTCCGCCTTGGGTTGCTAAAAGTACGCTTGACAAATAAGGCCCTAAAACAGCCTGAGCATTTTCGTCCGGTTCAAAAGAAGGTGTCATTACAGAATTCCACGTGTGATTAGGGTCATTTTTAACAGGAACCGTCCTGAAATACTGGTAAGACATGATTCCGTTCAATACCTGAACTTTATCATTTAGTTTGATAACTGCTTCGTCATATCTTGTTCTCTCAGACGCCTTTTTACGG
>NZ_BAABHO010000139.1:0-271 GCF_039542135.1 Actinomycetospora chlora | reverse complement strand
GGGAATAATTTAATCAAACTTGTAAAACCTTCATCCGTTGCTTTTGTTTTAGCTCTGAGGTCTTTTCCGACTTTTCCGGCAGTTTCAATTTTAATGATATTGACCTGAGCCCAAAACATCGGATCTATTGTAGCTGCCAAAAACCATTGGTTGGCATCAAGATCCTGGAATTTGGAACGTGAAGTTAATTTATGTAAAATATCAAGCGCCTGGGTATTTGCAGGAACAATACGACCTTCATAATTTTGAACTAATAAAGATCCAAACTTGT
>NZ_BAABHO010000138.1:0-680 GCF_039542135.1 Actinomycetospora chlora | reverse complement strand
CTCTATATTAGTATATTACCATTATCATTTAGCAGATTTCAGAGAGCCGAAATCCCTAGAAATTATTAAAGAAATTTTTTAATTATGATTATCAAAGCAAAAGAAAAAGATATTCCCACCATTCAGGACTTAGCAAAAAAGTCATGGATTGTTGCTTATGCCGATATTTTGAAACAAGATCAGATTGATTACATGTTGGATATGATGTACTCTGAAGAAGCTTTGAAAAAACATTTCGAAAACCCCAATTTTCATTATTATCTGATCCGGGAAGAAAATCAGTTTTTAGGTTTTGTTGGGTTTGAATTCCATCAAGAACCGGAAACTACAAAGCTCCATAGGATTTACTTTTTGAAAGAAGCACAAGGAAAAGGCTTAGGCAAAGAAGTTTTGGAATTTGTGAAAAATGAAGCTAAGAAAAATGGAAACCGAAGACTGATTCTAACGGTTAATAAAAATAATTCTGCTCAAAAATTTTATGAATATCAAGGATTTAAAATTTATGAAGAAAAAATTTTGGATGTTGGAAACGGTTATGTAATGGATGACTATCTGATGGAATTACCAATTAGCTGATCTGCGACCATTTATTTTTTCCTTTATATTGCCTGATGTAATACTGTTTCATCACTTGATTATCGGGATGATTGAGAAGAGAATCTCTTTCCAGGATTTTTTCA
>NZ_BAABHO010000137.1:0-680 GCF_039542135.1 Actinomycetospora chlora | reverse complement strand
CGCACCGGGCGGCACCCGGCCCCGACGCGTTCCGCACCGCGACCGAGCGCCTCCTGGGCCGGCGGGTGCCCGTCGCGGTCGGCGAACCCGTGCCCGACGGCGCGGCGCTCACCGCGCACGCACGGGTCGGTCGCGGCACCGTCGCCCTGCTCGACGACGACGCCCCGCGCGCCCGCGCCGAGCTCCGCGCCGGGCTCGCCCTCGCCGACCGCCACGACCTCGGTGTCGTCGCCCACCGGGCCCGCGGCCTGCTCGCGGCTGCCCGATGGGCCACCGGCGACCTGCCGCACGCCCGGGAGGAGGCGGACCGGGTGCTCGCGGATCCCGGCGCGGCGGCGCCCGGCGCGGCACCGTGGACGGCGGTCGCCCGGGCCGTCGACGCCCATGTCGCCCTGCTGGGCGGCGACCCCGCCCGGGCCGGGGCGGCCGACCCCGGGCCGCCCCACCAGGTCGTGCGCTTCGCGCTGCGCACCGCCCGCGGCGGCGCGGCGTTCGACCTCGGCGAGCGCACCGCCGGGCTGCTCGAGCTGCAGGCGGCGCGGGCCGAGCTCGGCGACACCCCGTTGCCCGGCGCCCTCGCCGCCGTCGCCGCCCTCCTGGAGCACCGGGCCGCCCTCGCCCTCGGGCACAGCACCGCGGCCGCCGCCGTCGCCGCCGGGCTCGCCGCGCGGTGGCCCGCC
>NZ_BAABHO010000136.1:0-683 GCF_039542135.1 Actinomycetospora chlora | reverse complement strand
TTAATATATATGAGTATTAAAATCGTGTGTTTTATGGAGACGAAGATAAATAAAATTTCGATACTCTAATATTTTTTTATGCAATCCGATTCATAAATAGAAAAAAATTCACATATTGTGCGGATTGGCTATCCGTACAATATCACCAAGCTTTGGTTTAAAAAAAATAGCCTTAACAAAATCTGTTAAGGCTATTTTTTGATATGAAGAAATTTTAGTTTTTAATCACTTTTTTCGATATGGATTTTCCATTTTCTATTGTTACATTCAGGATATAAATACCTTTTGGAAGATTCGATAGATCGATTGTCTTTGATGTTGATTTCAGTAAAGTTTTCCCTGTAAAATCTACGATCGTTGCTTCTTTGATTTTGTCATTAGAAATAGTAATATAATCTGAAGTTGGATTTGGATAAATGTTTATTTCGCTAGCTGCGCCTGACCAATCATTTACATTTAAGTTAGAAGAACTTGTTGCCAGCCAGATAGTCGCATTTAATAATAATGGTTTATGATTTCCATTGGCATCACCTGTATAACCATTGTACAAAGTATCGCTAGGATCACCTGTTCCATCGTCCGGAACCGAACTGTCTCCCAAAGCACAAACTTTTCCAAGTCCGTAAGTAGCGGTTGCAAATAAAACATTGTTAGTACCAGATGCAGAAGAGCCTGTTTTAAAC
>NZ_BAABHO010000135.1:0-687 GCF_039542135.1 Actinomycetospora chlora | reverse complement strand
CACTTTGAATCCTTCAAGGCAAAAATGAAAAGTCTTTCTGAGAGAGATAAACTAAAAGAAAAAATTTTATTGGCATTACAATCTTCCAACGATGAAAAATCATTCACAAAAAAATTACAGAAAGAAGGCATTGATATCATGATCCGTAAAAATGATGTAGGAAGAATCTACGGAATAACTTTTATCGATCATCGGTCGAAAACGGTATGGAATGGATCACGTTTGGGAAAGGAATGTTCAGCCAATGCATTCAACGAGCTCTGGAATAACAATCTTAAACCGGATGAAAAAGGAACTGAACAGACAAATAAAAAATCGTGTTCGTCGAATGATACAAATTTTCCTGAACCAATATTGGATCGCTTTTTTGATATGATGGATACAGAGTCTGCTAAAGATTTATTGGAAGCAGTAGGCGGCCTATTACCATCGGCACAGGAAGAAGATTATGAGGAAATTGATTTTGAAAAAAGGATGAGAAGAAAGAAAAAGCGATTGAGAAAAAAATGATATAACATAATTCTTGTCCTATCGTAATGTCATATGTTATGAGGCTTTACTGTCACTTAAAGGGAAGTTATCATCAAATGTTGATGTAATTCGTTAAGCTATTTTTCTTTTTGGAATAGCCTTAGTCATTATCCTGTTTATAGCACTTTTTATAAGTCAAAAAGACAGGCAATGCCA
>NZ_BAABHO010000134.1:0-688 GCF_039542135.1 Actinomycetospora chlora | reverse complement strand
CGACGGCGGCGGCGCAGCGGCGGGCCAGCACGCGGCGCGGCGTCGCGGGGGCCGGGCCGGCGAGGTCGGCCGCGGCGTCGAGGACGGACAGGGTGGTCACGTCGACGACGAGCCCGGGCGCGGTGAGCACGCGCAGCAGGGACGAGGCGAGGCTGTCCTCGCCGACGAACGCGGCGGTGGCGTCGGTGTCCGCCTCCTCGTCGTCCGCCCGGCGCCGGTACCGCAGCGCGACCGGCACCACCGGGGCGCCGGCGTCGTGGGCGGCCTGGAACGCGGCGGGCCGGAACGGCCCGAGGTCGCGGCCGCAGCGCGTCGTGCCCTCGGCGAACAGCCCGACCGGGCTGCCGGCGCGCAGCGCGTTGGCGAGCCCGGCGACGGCGTCGGGCAGGGCGCGCAGCCGGTCGCGGTCGAGGAACACGGTGCCCGCGCGGGCGGCCATCACCCCGAGCAGCGGCCACTGCCGGACCTCGGTCTTGGCGAGCATCCGCACCGGGGCGACGGCGTGCAGGGCGAGGACGTCGATCCAGGAGACGTGGTTGGCCACCACGAGCGCCCCGGGCGGGGCGACCGGACCGTGGCGCCGCACGCGCACCCCGCAGGCGCGCAGCACGGCCGCCGTCCAGGCGCGCTGCACGCGCGCGACCGCGTCCGGGCCGAACACGGGCACGACGAGGGCGGCGGCGAGGAT
>NZ_BAABHO010000133.1:0-732 GCF_039542135.1 Actinomycetospora chlora | reverse complement strand
ATTGAAATCAAAGATGCTGTGGCAGCCAGACAAATGCTCCAAAAACTCTTGCCGATTGTGAGTTCTGCGGAAGACTGGCATAAGAATGAAGGGGCATCGGTTACGTTGACGTTCACTTATAAAGGTCTGGAAAAAATCGGCGTGCCTAAAGAGTCGCTTGAGACTTTCCCCGAATCCTTCAAGGAAGGAATGGCAGACCGCTCCCGTTTTCTATATGACATTGGTGTCAATGACCCCAAAAACTGGGAAAGGGTTTTTAAAAGGTCGCATATTCACATCGCTGCGGCGATTATCGCCAACAATGAAGAGGCGTGGAAAAGCAAGCTGGAGGAATTTCGGTCTAAATTGGCTGATAATAGAGGCATAGAAGTAATCTTGAGTCACAATTTCAGCGTATCTGAAGAGGTTAAAAATGTGTTCGGATTCAGAGACGGTATTAGCAACCCGGAAATTGAAGGCAGTGGGATAGAAGTTCCGGCTGGATTTGACCGCCCGCTTAAAGCAGGCGAATTTATACTGGGCTATCCTGGAGAAGCCGGCACCATAAAGCCGTTTCCACAGCCTGAAGTTTTAGGGAAGAACGGTTCTTTTATGGTTTTCAGAACTTTGGTAACGATTTCGTTTTCACGTTCTTTGGATTTGGTTGGTTTTATTTCGATAATTAATTTGACGGAAGAATCTTTTTTACCTTGTTTCAGGTAATCTTTGAGGGTTGGAAGTTTTTCTCCGTTG
>NZ_BAABHO010000132.1:0-734 GCF_039542135.1 Actinomycetospora chlora | reverse complement strand
AAATCTCCATTATCAAGCATTATTCCTCGCCAGCCGACTTCTGACCATTGCTCAATTTTGGAATTTGAAATTTCATTAATGATTTTCGCATCAAAAATCTGATTAAATCTCTTCTTGAATTCAGCCTCGTTTTTGACATCAGGAATTGGATATTCTCTTCTTAGAGGATAATTAACGATATTAGTAATTCCGTCAATATTTTTAGTCTGAAATAACTTAATTACTTTTTGAATATTTTCAGTCTTAGTTTTATCCAGCTTTTCGTTTTGAGAAAATATACTGTTAGAAATCAGTAAAAAGAAAAATAAAATCTTGTATTTCATTACGAATCAATTTTATTTAAGAAAAGGATTATACTCTTTTTCAAAACCAATCGATGTTGGTTCTCCGTGTCCGCTGTAGACTTTTGTATTTTCTGGCAAAGTCAATAATTTATTTTTAATGCTTGAAATCAATTGTTCGTAATCACCTTTGTAAAGGTCGGTTCTTCCAATACTCATCATAAACAATGCATCGCCGGAAATCACAAATCCGTTATTTTCATTATAAAAAGCTACGCTTCCCGGCGAATGTCCCGGAACATCATAAATTTTAAAGATTTCAGTGCCTAAATTTAATTTATCGCCTTCTTTGATATATTGGATTTCTCCTTTGAATGCAGGAAAGAAAAAGCCGTAATTCTTCGCTGTGAAAGAAGCGCTGTCAAGGATTTCCTTTTCATCAGAATGCATCAG
>NZ_BAABHO010000131.1:0-736 GCF_039542135.1 Actinomycetospora chlora | reverse complement strand
GTCCCTTTTACTACGATCAACCTACAAAATATTCTTGATGAAAGAGGAAGAGAATTAAATTTTGAAGGCATGAGAAGACAAGATCTTATAAGATTTGGTAAGTTTACAGGGGGATCTTATCTATGGCCATGGAAAGGAGGTGTAAAAGAAGGAACATCAATTCCTGATACTTATAAACTATTCCCGATACCAACTACGGCATTGCAGGCTAATCCTAATTTAACTCAAAATCCTGGTTACTAAAAATCAATCTTATGAAAAATTCTAATATAAAATATATTTTTTCGCTTATTGCATTAAGCTTAATGATTGTGGGATGTCAAGATAGGGAGATAATTACAATTGAAGATTCGCAGAGTCCAGTAATTGCAAATCTATCTACTCAAAACTTGATTTTGGATTCCAATTTTCCTACTAATCCAGCATTGACAGTAACTTGGACTCCTGCAAAGTACACGGTTCCTGTGGAGATCAATTATAATATTGAAATCAGTGCGAATGAAAATTTTGATAAAAAATTCCCATTGGGCGAAAAAATTGTTCAATCTGTAAATACTAAAAGTTTTACAACGAAACAGATCAATGATGCGGCTAAATTAATTGGTTTAGTACCTGCAAAACCTCAAAAAATCTATTTTAGGGTTATATCTTCAGTTAATGGTAACTTCTATTCACAGGTTTCTAATGTTACAAGCCTCACAGTTACACCTTACCTGGCAAGTCCCATATATAATTA
>NZ_BAABHO010000130.1:0-746 GCF_039542135.1 Actinomycetospora chlora | reverse complement strand
TGAGGTTTGGTTAAATCCACTTTTTGATGCGCACATTGGTGCAAAAATAAGCTGATTAATATTAAAAAAAATACATTTTTCATCTGCTGTTTCTATTGTTTTAAAGTTCAGATGGAACGCAAGCGTTTCATTTGTGTAAATTTACTGAATCAAACATTAGATTCCATTATCATAAGATAGTTAAACAAAGGCACTCATTCCCGTAATCGAGCGACCGACAATCAACGAGTTGATTTCTTTCGTTCCTTCGTAGGAATAAATCGCCTCCGCATCGGCAACGAATCTGGCAACATCGTGTTCTAATAAGATTCCTTTTCCGCCCATTACTTCTCTTGCCTGCGCCACCACATCACGAGTTCTCAAACTACAAAAAACTTTGGCCAAAGATGCGTGTTCATCTTTCAGAATACCGGCATCCTGCATCTCTGACAATCTGAAAACCAAGGTTTGCATGGCAGTTAAATTGGATAACATTTCTACCAAATGTCCCTGAACTAATTGAAACGAAGCAATCGGTTTTCCGAATTGTTTTCTTTCTTTAGAGTATTGAACGGCAGTACAATAGCAATCAATCGCAGCACCAATGACACCCCAGGAAATGCCGTATCTCGCTGAGTTAAGACAAGACAAAGGTCCTTTCAAACCTTCAATATTAGGAAGTAGATTTTCCTTAGGAACTCTCACATTATTGAAAACCAATTCGCCGGTTTTTGATGCTCGCAGACTCCATTTGTTATGAGTAGTAG
>NZ_BAABHO010000129.1:0-776 GCF_039542135.1 Actinomycetospora chlora | reverse complement strand
TTCCTTATTTTCATTAAGAGATATTCCCCAAAAATAAATCTTCAATATAGCGTCTGTATATTTATCTTTTTGAGCTTTATTAATACTCTTCCTTCCCAATCGCTTTATATGAGTTCGTAAATCAAGGAATTTCCGCTCAATATGATTGGTTTCTCTTCGTTTTGTGCTATGAAGATGCTTAGCAATTAATTTAGGATAGATATTCAAACGATCACTGTATATCTTTTTAGGATTCGCAAAAAGCAAAGTATCTATAATACATTGTAGCGTTTTAGTCGTTCTTCTGCCAAGCTTATAGTCAATTACTCTCTTTGTCTCCCTGCAATAGGCTGCAACTACCCACCGTTCATTGGTTTTACTTTGAGTGTATGTTTTTAACTCATCAATTTCGATTGTAATATTCTGAGGGATTGGTGGCTTAACAACTTTAGAAGCGATTTTTAAAATCTTTTATGATATGCACGATAAGAACAGTTCCCAATAAACTTCTTTTTGCATTTTTTGCACTGATAGCGCTGTTTATTTTGTGATGTTATTCCTGCCTTGATACAGTAGCTGTAATTACAGTGAATACATTGATTTCGCCGTTTATTCATAATGATTTAAAGTAAATTAACAACTCCACATCTGAACCATCTGATATAAGAACAGTACATTCCGGGATCGCTATTTTGCTTTTTAGTCGGCAAAAATAAAAAACGATGCACTATGTACATCGTTTTTTTTATTATATCTTTTATGATATTGATAATCAATGAAGTTAATTAAAAACTCCA
>NZ_BAABHO010000128.1:0-781 GCF_039542135.1 Actinomycetospora chlora | reverse complement strand
ATGCCGCCGGAAGCTTCCGTTTCGGTTTTCCCGTTAACTATTTTTACTGCTTTGGTCATGGTTTCCACATCCATATTATCAAACATAATCCTGTTTGCACCAGATTTTACCGCCTCTTCAACCTCTTCCAGATTACGTGTTTCGACTTCAATTTTTAGTTTAAGTTTGTTTTTTTTGACATAATCTTTCGCCATTTTTACAGCATTAGTAATGCTTCCGTTGTAGTCAATATGATTGTCTTTCAACATTATCATGTCATAAAGTCCATATCTGTGATTGGTTCCGCCACCTATCGCAACCGCCCACTTTTCACAAACTCTGAAGTTTGGTGTGGTTTTCCTTGTATCCAAAAGCTTTGTTTTGGTTCCAACTAATCGGGAATCCCAATCGTGCGTCATTGTTGCAATACCGCTCATTCTTTGCATGCAATTCAGCACCAGACGCTCAGTTGACAAGATCGATCTGGCTTTTCCGGAGACTATAAAAGCAACATCTCCTTTTTTTGCAGATTGACCATCTTTAATAAAAACTTCAACTTTTAAATTTCTATCGAATGTCTTGAAAATAATTTCCGCCAATTCCACTCCGGCAAGTATGCAGTTTTCTTTAACCAAAAGTTGTGCTCTTTGTTCCAAATCTTTTGGAATTGTGGACAATGTCGAATGATCGCCGTTTTGGATATCTTCTTCCAGGGCTGTTTTTATGAATTCTTTTAAAACTTTATCGCTGGCGTAAGCTGGTCTTTTCATACTTTGAAAATTTGCGTAAAAATATAAAACCT
>NZ_BAABHO010000127.1:0-794 GCF_039542135.1 Actinomycetospora chlora | reverse complement strand
CTGAAAGTTTTGGAGGAGAGAAATCTTCCAATTACTGAACTGATTCCCGTAGCATCAGAGAGATCTGTTGGAAATAAGGTCAAATTCAAGGACAAGGAATTCACTATCGTTAGCATGAACGACGCTATTGCAGTCAAACCCGAGATCGCTATTTTTTCAGCTGGCGGTGGAACATCTTTGGAGTTTGCTCCAAAATTCGCCGAGGTTGGAACAGTAGTGATCGATAACTCATCAGCTTGGAGAATGGATCCAACTAAAAAGTTAGTAGTTCCTGAAATCAATGCGAACGTTTTGACAAAAGAAGACAAAATCATTGCTAATCCCAATTGTTCTACAATCCAGTTGGTAATGGTTCTTCATCCGCTGAATCAGAAATATGATATCAAAAGAGTCATTGTTTCAACTTACCAATCTGTTACCGGAACAGGAAAAGCAGCTGTTGATCAACTGAATTCTGAAATTAAAGGGGAAAACCCTGAGAAAGTTTATCCTTACCAGATTTTCAAAAATGCATTGCCACATTGTGATGTTTTTGCGGATGATGATTATACTAAGGAAGAAATCAAATTGATGAAAGAACCTAAGAAAATTATGGGCGATGATACTTTCAATTTGACAGCAACTGCAGTAAGAGTTCCTGTACAAGGTGGACACTCTGAAAGTGTAAACATCGAGTTTGAAAACGAATTTGATCTGGAAGAAGTAAGAAAAATCCTTTCCGAAACGCCGGGAGTAGTTCTTCAGGATAACGTCAAAAATAACGAGTATCCGATGCCATTATATTCCGAAGGAAA
>NZ_BAABHO010000126.1:0-797 GCF_039542135.1 Actinomycetospora chlora | reverse complement strand
ATCGGTCGCCTTTCCGGTAACAACTTTGAAGTTATTGTTCGGAACATTATCGGTTTTAACGGTCCATTCTTTTTGTCCGACAACCGTTCCCAGATTATAACCTTCGGATGTTTCAAAAGAAATTTTCTGTTGTTGCCCAAAAAATGGGACTGATAATAACGCAAATGTTAAAGAGAATAAAGTTTTCTTCATAGATAAATTAAAAGGGAAGCGAATTTAAAGAAATAATTATTAATTCACTTATAATCAATAAAAAAACCTTCCGAAAAAAATTCGAAAGGTTTCCTATGAAATCTATTTTCTATCAGTCTTTTATCTCTGAGTCTACTTAGTGTGGTTCATTGCATTCGCATCGATGTTAACTCCAAGACCTTGCGCTACTCTCATTCCTAATTCTATATTAGCACGGAAGAAATGACAAAGCTGACGGTTGATGATCTCGTCTCGTTTTGGCCCGTCAATTCCGCTCATATGGCCAACGATGTTGTTGACCAGAGCTGTTCTCGCTTCCTGATTCAGAGCTTTTGTATAGAACAATCCCGGCTGTGTATAATGGTCATCATCGTTTTGATTCCTGTTGAAGTTGGCGACATGATTGTTGTCCAGGTCATATTCGAAAGATTTGTATGATTCTGTTGGTTCTATATCACTGAAGCTGTTTGGATAATAATTCGGCTGGTCACCGTAATTAGAATCGTCTGCCATAAAACCACCTCTTTGGAAATTATTCACAGCGAATGGGCATCTGTTAACTTCCAGCTGATGCGAGTTCACACCAACTCTGTATCGATGCGCAT
>NZ_BAABHO010000125.1:0-801 GCF_039542135.1 Actinomycetospora chlora | reverse complement strand
GCAACGTCAACCAGGGCTCCGGCACGGGGAACGTCAACCAGGGCGGCCTCGGCGGCAACGTCAACCAGGGCGGCCTCGGCGGCAACGTCAACCAGGGCTCGGGTGGCGGCAACGTCAACCAGGGCTCCGGCACGGGGAACGTCAACCAGGGCGCCGGCGGCGGCAACGTCAACCAGGGCGGCCTCGGCGGCAACGTCAACCAGGGCTCGGGTGGCGGCAACGTCAACCAGGGCTCCGGCACGGGGAACGTCAACCAGGGCGCCGGCGGCGGCAACGTGAACCAGGGCGGCCTGGGCGGCAACGTCAACCAGGGTGCTGGTGGCGGCAACGTCAACCAGGGCGCCGGTGGCGGCAACGTCAACCAGGGCAGCGGCGGGGGCAACGTCAACCAGCATGCTGGCGACGGACACGTCAACGTGCCGGGGGTGGGTGGGAACGTCCAGAGCGGGATCGTCCCGGATCACCTGAACCCCACACCGAACCCCGTGATCCAGGGCAACGTGAACCAGGGCGGCCTCGGCGGGAACGTCAACCAGGGCGGCCTCGGCGGGAACGTCAACCAGGGTGCCGGTGGCGGCAACGTCAACCAGGGCAGCGGGTTCGGCAACGTCAACCAGGGCTCCGGCGGCGGCAACGTCAACCAGGGCAGCGGGTTCGGCAACGTCAACCAGGGCTCGGGCGGCGGCAACGTCAACCAGGGCTCCGGCGCTGGCAACGTGAACCAGGGCGGGCTCGGCGGGAACGTGAACCAGGGCGGCCTCGGCGGCAACGTCAACCAGGGCTCCGGCACGGGGAACGTCA
>NZ_BAABHO010000124.1:0-841 GCF_039542135.1 Actinomycetospora chlora | reverse complement strand
CGAAGATCACCAGGACGTGAGGCACCTCCCGAGCCGCCCTGAGGTGCCTCATGTCCTCCTGATCTCGTCGCGGCGGGCCGTCGACGCGGGTGTCGCCGATGTCGCTGGTGTCGGGTAGACTCGAACGCGTGAGCGAACGGGTCGGTGGGGTGGAGCGGGAGGCGTTGGAGCGCGCCCGCACGCGTCGGGTCGTGGTCAACGCCGAGCACCACCGGCTGCTGGTGGAGGTGGCGGAGCTGGAGCGGTTGGGGGTGGCCGAGCAGACCGGGGACCGGCGGGTGGAGCGCCTGGTCGCCGAGGTGTTCCGGGTCGATCCCGGCGAGGCGCGCCGCCTGGTCGACGAGGCCCGCGACCTGGTCGGGCGCCGCTCGCTGCTCGGTGAGCCGCTGGCGCCGCGCTACCCGCACACCGCCGCGGCGCTGGCCGTCGGCGCGATCACCGTGGCGCACCTGCCGGTGGTGCAGCGCACGATGGCCCGGCTGGAGCAGGTGGCGGGGCTCGCTCCCGACACGGTGGCGGAGGCGGAGCGGTTCCTGGCCGAGAAGGCCACCGAGCAGTCGCCGGGCGGGCTGGTCACGGTCGCGGCGCGGCTGCTCGCCCAGCTCGACCCGGACGGGCAGGCGCCCGATCCGCCCGGCGAGCGCGACGACGAGGTGCACGTGGTGCGCCGCCGCGACGGGTCGCTGGACCTGCGGGCCCGCTTCGCCGACCCGGCCGGGGCGGCGTTGATCGACGACGGGCTCGAGGTGATGGCCCGCCCGGCCGGGCCGGACGACCAGCGGGCCGTGGCGAACCGCCGCGCCGAGGGGCTCAAGGAGCTGTTCGCCGCCGCCCACGGCCC
>NZ_BAABHO010000123.1:0-848 GCF_039542135.1 Actinomycetospora chlora | reverse complement strand
GAATATGTTTCTCTGCGTGATAAGAGCTTCTTACCAAAGGTGAGCTTTCCACGTGACGGAATCCTAAATTTCTTGCAAAATCTCCATATTCATCAAATTCTTCCGGAGAGATAAATCTCTGAACAGGAAGATGTTTTTTAGTCGGCTGAAGATATTGACCTAATGTAATCACATCTACATTAGCATTTCTGATATCTTCGATCGTTTGGAACACTTCATCTTTTGTTTCACCTAAACCAAGCATCACACCGGTTTTTGTACGGTTTTGTCCTGCTTCTTTCAGATATCTTAAAACCTCCAAGCTACGTTCATATTTTGCCTGGATTCTCACCTCTCTTGTCAGACGTTTTACTGTTTCCATATTGTGGGAAATCACTTCCGGAGCAACTTCTACCAATCTATCGATGTGTTTTGTCACACCCTGGAAATCCGGAATCAGCGTTTCCATAGTTGTTCCGGGAGAAATACGGCGAACAGCATTCACTGTTTCTGCCCAAAGAATCGAACCCATATCTTTCAAATCATCTCTGTCAACCGAAGTCAAAACCGCATGTTTGATTTTCATTAATTTGATAGAACGTGCTACTTTTTCCGGTTCGTCCCAATTGACATCCATTGGTTTCCCGGTTTTCACGCCACAGAAACCACAACTTCTGGTACAGATATTTCCCAGAATCATAAATGTTGCCGTTCCTTCGCCCCAACATTCGCCCATATTCGGACAGCTTCCACTTTGGCAAATCGTGTTAAGTTTATATTTATCAACCAAATTTCTTAGCTCGCGATAATTCTTACCTGTTGGCAATTTTACACGAATCCATTTGGGTTTTTGAGTCACTGTTTCTTCC
>NZ_BAABHO010000122.1:0-886 GCF_039542135.1 Actinomycetospora chlora | reverse complement strand
GCACGCCGCGGCCGCCGGCCTGCTCGGCGGGCGCGCCGCGCTCGAGCACCGGATCGCCGCCGCGGCCGGGCCGGACCCGACGCTCGCCGACGACATCGAGGCGCTCGTCACGGGGCCCGGCTCCGCGGTCGGCGGCGCCGAGGCGGCCGACCTGCTGCGCGCCGCGGCGGACCTGTCCACCGTGCCCGCCGAGCGCGAGCGCCGCCTGCTGGCCGCGACGTCGCGCCTGCTCGCCGAGGGGGAGATCGCCCGGGCGATCGCGCTCGAACCGACCGTCGAGGAGTGCGGGCCGAGCCCGTGGCGCTCGGCGCTGCTGGGCCAGCTCGCGCTGTTCGCGGGCCGGTTCGGCGTGGCGCGGGAGCGGTTCGAGGCCGCCCTGGCGACGACCGCCGACGACGAAGGTGACGGCGAGCGTCCGGGTGACCGCGCCCGCGGCGTGGCGGCCGCCCACCTCGCGGTGCTCCACCTGCTGCACGGTGACGCGGAGCGCGCGGTACAGACCGCGGCCGTCGCCCTCGGCGGCGGCGCGCGGGGCGACGACGTGCGTCTCCCCGGCGGGTTCGCGCTCGTCCTCGGGCTCGCGGCGCTGGGCCGGGACGCCGACGCCCGCACCGTCCTCGACCGCGCCTCGGGCGACGGGGGCGGGCCGCCGCCGGTCGACGTCCTCGTCGTGCGCGGGATGCTCGCGACGCTCGGCGGGGACGACGCCGCGGCCGCCGCGGACCTGGACGAGGCGGTGCTGCGCGCCCGGGCGGGCGAGCCGCTGCGGGGCCTCGCGCTCGGGCTCGCGCTCCGGCCCGAGGTCGCCGACCGCTGCGGGTCGCGCGACGTCGGCGTCGAGGGCGGCGGGCTGGCCGTGACCCTGGCCCGCGACGGCGGCGCCGCC
>NZ_BAABHO010000121.1:0-933 GCF_039542135.1 Actinomycetospora chlora | reverse complement strand
ATGTCCCATTGATCTGCAGATCAGTTCCTGTTCCATCAGATACGGTAAGAGTAGAAGTCAATGTTAAAAAACCTCCGGATTCTACAGTAATAGCTTTTCCGGTGGCAGCGGCTGCAACAGTAATAGTATGCCCACTTCTTACAGTAATTGCCGTTGCAGAGGATGTAGGCACCAAAGTTGCGTCTATCCAGTTTATATTATCTGATGAAGATTCCCAGCTTGCAGCAGTTCCCCAGTTACCGGGTGATCCTGTTTGCTTGGAACGGAAATAATCCGTAGCAGAACTTACTAAATTAATATTAAATGTATTAGAGTCGACACTTGTAAAAGAAGATGAACCGGCAGTTAATTTAAGCCCTGTACCAGTTGCCGTATGCTGTAAGGCAGAATAGGTCGCCAATCCCGAGACAGGAGTTACATTGACCGGGCTTCCTGACAAAGACCCTGTAGATGTTACAGCTACAGATGTTACATAATCCAAATCTCTGTTCCCGTTAGCATCATTTGCTGAAACTGTTACGGAAGGAGACATATTAACATTTATTGCAGTATTGGAAGGTTGCTGAACAAATGCCAGTTTTGTAGCAACTACAGTGACAGCATTATTATTCCACCCCGACTCCACTGCAGTTCCAGCGCCTGACTCAAATTGAGTCGATGTTGCAGAACTTGCAGTTGTAAAATTAGTTCTGTCAACTTTGAATGCCAGATTCAATCCATCAATTGTTGTTGGCAATGTCCCTCCCAATGTTGTATTAAGCCAAATTTTCAAAGTATAGGTTTTACTGGCTCCATCCCCAACATAACCTAATGCTGAGGTTGTTGTCGGAATACCGGAAAAAGTAATATTAGCAGCATTAACTGTTCCGGTAATGGTATTGGTGCCGTCAGTCAGAACAGCCCCTGCAATGGCCTGAGTCCAATCGGAAACAT
>NZ_BAABHO010000120.1:0-1013 GCF_039542135.1 Actinomycetospora chlora | reverse complement strand
GTTGCAGATTTTTAAGCTTCATCCGTTTCCACGTGCTGCTGAGAAAACCGTAATGGCGGATTTTCACAAATCTTTTCGGCAAAATATGCATCGCAAAACGGCGGATAAACTCCTCATGGCTCAAAACCATCTGCTTTTTGACGCCTTTCTGCCGGTAATCTTTATAACTGAACGTTACATTTTCAGCATCAACTTTCCTGATTCTCTGGTTGCTGATCGCGATTTTGTGAGTGTATCTTCCCAAATATTCCACCACAGATTTCGGGCTGCCAAAGGGTTTTTTAGCGAAAACTACCCAAGGTTTTTCCCAAAGTTTTTGTCTGAGTTTTTCATAAGTTTCTGCTTCATTTTTTCGGTTTTCAAATTGATTTTCATCATTTTCCGTCTGATTTTTATTACATTTCAATGATAACCGAACCTTCAGTTTCTCACAAAATTTTGCCCTGAAAACTTTGCTCAAAGCCTTTACAGGAAACAAAAAATTACCGTCGCTTCTGATGTTTTTCCAAACTCCGTTTTCATCCACGCCGCCACCCGGAACGATGCAGTGCAAATGCGGATGCAGACTCAGATCCTGTCCCCAAGTATGCAAAACAGCGATCATTCCCATCTTTAAACCTCGATTTTCACCAAAGGTTTGCAGCGTTTCCCAAGCCGATTCAAATAAAATATCATACAACATTTTCGGAGCATGAAGTGCGGTTTTATTTAAAACTTCCGGAAGCGTAAAAACCACATGCAAATAAGGCACTGGAAGCAGTTCGGTTTCCCGGTTTTCAATCCATTTTTCGCGGTTTTTGCCCTGACATTTCGGGCAGTGCCGGTTGCGGCAGGAGTTGTAGCTGATGCTGATATTTCCGCATTCGTCACAAGCGTCAATATGACCGCCCAAAGCCGATGTACGGCACTTTTTTAACGCAAATAAAGTTCTTAATTGCCAGGAATTTAATCCTAAATTTTCTAGTTTTGAACCTAAAATATTCAACACATCTGCGACTTCGTACCGAGGTTGA
>NZ_BAABHO010000119.1:0-1029 GCF_039542135.1 Actinomycetospora chlora | reverse complement strand
GGCTCGCCGCGGGTGAGCGTGCCGGTCTTGTCGAAGACCACGGTGTCCACGGTGCGCATGCCCTCGAGGGCCAGCCGGTCGGTCACGAGGATGCCGGCGCGGGCGGCGCGCTCGGTGGCGATGGCCACCACCAGGGGGATCGCGAGGCCGAGGGCGTGGGGGCACGCGATGACGAGGACGGTGATCGTCCGCACGATGGCGTCGTCGGGCAGCCCGATCAGGGTCCAGACGACGACGGTGACCGCGGCGGCGCCCACGGCGTACCAGAAGAGCCACCCGGCGGCGGTGTCGGCGAGGCGCTGGGCCCGGGAGCTGGAGTTCTGCGCCTCGCTGACCAGCCGGCCGATGCCGGCGAGGGTCGTGTCGTCGCCGGTTGCGGTGATCCGGACGCGCAGGCCGGAGTCGGTGGCGACGGTGCCGGCGACGACGGGGTCGCCCTCGGTGCGGGTCACCGGGCGGGACTCGCCGGTGATCATGGACTCGTCGAGTGCCGCCGTGCCGACGACGATGGTGCCGTCGGCCGGCACGCGGCCACCGGGCCGGACCACCACGAGGTCGCCGACGACGAGGTCGCCGGGATCGACCTCCACGGTCTCCGCGCCGGACCCCACCACGCGCTCGGCACGGTCGGGCAGCAGCGCCGCCAGGGAGTCGAGTGCCGACGTGGTCTGCGCGAGGGCGCGCATCTCCACCCAGTGCCCGAGCAGCATGATCACGATGAGGAGCGCGAGCTCCCACCAGAAGTCGAGCTCGTGGTGCAGCAAGCCGAGGACCGCACCCCAGGACGCGACGAAGGCGACGGTGATCGCGAGCGCGACCAGCAGCATCATCCCGGGGCGCCGCGCGCCGACCTCCGAGACCGCGCCGCTGAGGAACGGCCGGCCGCCCCAGAGGTACATGACCGTGCCCAGGACCGGCGGCACCCACGCGACGCCCGGGACCGCCGGCAGCGGGTAGCCGACGAGCATCGCGAACATCGGGCTGAGCCCCACCGTCGGGACGGCCAGCACCAGCATGATCCAGAACAGG
>NZ_BAABHO010000118.1:0-1075 GCF_039542135.1 Actinomycetospora chlora | reverse complement strand
TTCTGAAATCTGTAGAACTGAAATGGCTGGCGGCTGAAATTGGATTTGATAAGTTGGTGGTGAAGAATAAAGTGTTTCTTGGTTATTTCCCAGCGAATCCTCAGGACAAATTCTACCAAAGCGAAAAATTCAAAAAAATCATATCTTATCTTACACAAAATCCTGCAGAAGCGACGTTAAAAGAAAAGAACAACCAGCTGATGATGCGAAAAGATAATGTGACAAATGTGGATGAGGTGAACCTGGTTTTGAATCGGATTTTGGCTCAATAAACTATTTTATTTAATGAATCGATCTCATTCTATTCTTATCAGAAAAAACGCTATTCTATTGTTTTTCATAGCAATGGTTTCTTTTTGCAACGCTCAAATTCTGAAATATCATTACGATAAGGAAATGATTTTTTTAAGTGAAGCAGATAATGAAGCTGGGATTTCTGTGAGATTCAATTCTAAAGACAAATCGGTTCCTGTTTATTCGATAAGTTACAATTCTGAGAAGAAATATATTAGAAATACAATTAATTTCTATTATGCCTATCGGAAAAATATCTACAGAATGGATGGTGTTTTATACAACAAAAAGTATGTTTCAGCCAACGGCTTCAGAACTTATAGTGCTTCGTCGCCAATTCGATATTTTAAAAAAGCATCCGATACATTGTATGATTACAAATCGTATAAAAATCTTGAGAAAAGAATCGCAACAGATAAAGACGGAACCAAAATAGAACTGTTTTTCGCTAATCTCAAAGATGGAATCGATTATTCTGAACCAGCATTGTTTTATCTCTCGGAACATTATGGGATTTCACCAGGCTTAGGAAAAGGCGAGGTTGTGGTCTATGCCAATTATCATCAATTGGTAAGAAGTGAAATAATGCCGGCAAGATTCCGCAACAGTTTTGAAAAACCGGAACCTCTTATACCAAATAAAGGGGTAACTATTGATGTTAAATTGCAGGATGTTCTTCATACCTTCAAAAAAGGACATAAAATACAAATCCAGGTTCAGAGCACCTGGTTTCCGCTAATGGCAATTAATCCTCAGAAGTTTTTGGAAAATCCTTATCTGG
>NZ_BAABHO010000117.1:0-1131 GCF_039542135.1 Actinomycetospora chlora | reverse complement strand
GGGGCAGCCGCGTCCGCGGGCCTGGGCGTGGGGGTCGAGGCGGAACATGGGTCCGGTGTCGGTGGGCGGGTCGTAGTAGCGGTGGAACACCGGGGTCAGCCCCCCGGAGATCGGGGGCACGATCCAGCTCCAGTCCACCGGGCACGCCCGCCCCGCGGCTTGTTCCTTCTCCACGAACCGCAGGAACCGCTGGGACTCGCCGTGGTGATCGGCCAGCGACACCCCGGCCTGGTCGAACGAGTGCTGCACCGCCGCGGTCAGCTCGATCGCCGCCCGATCCCGCCACAACGTGCGATCCGAACTGGTGTCCAGCCCCATCGCCTCGGCCACCTCGGCGAGCATGTCGTACCGATCGGCATCGGCCAGGTTCCGCGCCGCGATCTCGGTGGCCATGTACCAGCCGTTGAACGGCGCCGCCGGATACGACACCCCACCGATGTCCAGGCGCATGTTGCTGATCACCGGCAACGCGTGCCACCGCAACCCCAACTCGGCGAACCACCCGTGCTCGGGGTGCGCCAGCTCCACCTCCAGCACCGCATCGCGGGGCACCTCGACCAGCTGCGGACCCGCCGCGGCGTGCTCACCGCCCCCGGTCACCACCAACGGCAACACGTCGAACCGGCCCATCGGCGACGGCGGCAACCACCCCAACGACCGGGCCTGATCGGTGAACCCCACATACCGCGGATCCCCCAGCACCCGACCCCCGGCCCGGTACCCCGCGTACCGGATCAGCTGCTCGTTCCACACCCGCGGCCCCGGCCCCGCCGGCCCGTCCGGCGCGAACACCGTGATCGTCGACCGGATCCGACCCCGCCGCGTGGCCTCCCGCAGATGCCCCACACACTCGCCGGCCACCTCGTCCGCGGCGCTCACGTGCCGCCGGTCGCGCACGTGCAGGCTGCGCCAGTACAACCGCCCGATACACCGCGCCGAGGACCGCCACGCCACCCGCGCCCCGAACGCCAACTCCTCGCCGGTGTGCACATACGTGCCCGTCCGCGCGATCTCCTCCACCACCGCCGCCACCCGCGGCCCCACCGGCCCCGCCTCCGGGTTCTCCGCATGGAACAACCGCAGGAACTCCTCCGCCTCCGCCGGATCCACCGTCGGGATCGGGGCCGGGAG
>NZ_BAABHO010000116.1:0-1283 GCF_039542135.1 Actinomycetospora chlora | reverse complement strand
CTGGAAACTGACCGTCGAGGAATACCTTGAATTGATGAGAAGCATTTGCCCCGAGAACAATTATGAGTTTGGACTCAAAGGATTGGCCAATATCCTTGGATGCTCGATCTCGAAAGCCTCCGAAATAAAGTCTTCGGGAATACTGGATGGTGCGATTATCCAGAGGGGAAATATTATCATCATTGACAAGAAAAAAGCACTTAAGCTTTTTGCAACCAAATAGCAATGTATTACCTGGAGCTCATACAGAAGTTTTGGAACTTCAACCAGAAAGCAAAGCTTGACGCAACGGTTATTACAGTATATTTTTACCTGTTGAACCTTGCGAATGACCGCGGTTCATATACGGTCAGCATTTCCGACCGGAATTTCAGCAGAACCTTAGGTCTGTCCAGGAACAGCATAATGGCCGCAAGAAAGAAACTGCAAAGCCTGGGAATAGTTGATTACAACAAAGACACCGTAGGTGTTGCAACCTACCGTGTAGTATTAGACTACGATTTGGCGATATCCATATCCGAAACGGCTCAAATAGATTCTCTATTATCAACTGTTGTTATCCCCACGGACGAAGAACCCATTGCCTCCTCCTCTACTTCCCTGACGTCTCTTGTTTATTATGAAAATCAGGAAAAGATAAATGATAACCTGGGAGCAGGCGATAGCAGTCTGGAACCGGCTGTGAAAGGAACCAAGCAACCGTCGTTGGATATATTCCTGGAATATGCCCAAACGCTTGAGGGCTACGAACCGTCATTGGCCCACAAGATCACAGAAAAATACAATACCTGGCAAAAGAATGACTGGAAAAGTGTTTCAGGACGACCCATCACCGACTGGAAATCGTCGCTCAAAAGCCTGATGCCTTTTATGAAAAATACGGCTGACAAGGATCTCTCTGTAACATCAATTCCCAGGATCAAACGACCTCAATAAGAATAGGCTGAATTGGTCAGAATATAAAACGACACTTTAATATATCCAGTATCTAAATAGCATTACATATGGCAATCCCTGAAAAAGAGGTAAGACTGATACGCAAAAACTTTGAACGCAGAACGGATAAGGTGCAGGACAGAATCCGTATAGGCAACCGGTTTGTCGATGATTTTATCTTTGATGACCATCAGGCTGCCGATATTCCGATCAACGCGCTGCGGGTTATTTTCAACATTATTTCCCAGATCAGCAGCGAACAGTTTCGTCCTGAAGACCGCCCGAAACAGCTTTCATTATTCGATGATGAATTTGAAACGGATAACAATATTTTCGCAGCAATGAAG
>NZ_BAABHO010000115.1:0-1358 GCF_039542135.1 Actinomycetospora chlora | reverse complement strand
AGGGGCCTGTCTGTTCTCAGGACATCGGAGACAGGTGATGTCTCAGCACATCGCGGACACTGAGTAGCTCACCGTCGGGCGGGCTGGCCGCAGGCCAGCCTGTCGGGATGGGCAGAACAGGGTTCGAGATGGATCCCGTGCTCGTTGCCGCGGTGGCGCGTGTCGCTGCCGGCGAGAAGATCAATGTCAGTCGGGTGTGTCGCGACACTGGGGTGTCTCGCGCGGACTTCTACCGCAAGCTGGCCCGGTTCCAGCAGCACGGCAGCCCCGGGTTGGCGCCGCGGTCGCGCGCTCCGCATCGCCGCCCGAGCAAGACCGCACCGCACGTCGCCGAGGCCGTGGTGCGGGCCCGCAAGGAGCTCGCCGACGAGGGCTGGGACCACGGCGCGCAAAGCATCTACTGGCGGCTGGTCGACATCGCCGCCAACGGTGTGCACCCCACCGGTGGGCCCGTGCTCGATGTGGCCGAGGTGCCCTCGCGGGCCACGATCCACCGCATCCTGATCGGACGCGGCCAGATCACCCCGCAGCCCCGCAAACGCCCGCACCGCGGGCGACGGTTCGTGCACCCGGCCCCGAACGCGGTCTGGCAGATCGATGGCACCGACCTCGAGCTGGCCGACGGCACCGGCGCCACCGTCGTGCAGATCATCGATGACCACTCCCGGCTCGATGTCGCCTGCCACGCCGCGACCAGCGAGAACAGCCATGCGGTGTGGAGTGCGCTGTGCTCGGGGTTCGCCGCCTACGGCTATCCGGCCTGCGTGCTCTCCGACAACGGCACCGCCTTCTCCGGCCGCCGCCGCCGCTGGCCCATGGTCGAGACCGAACGACGCCTGGCCGCGCTCGGGATCACCACCATCGTGTCCTCGATCGGACACCCCCAGACCTGCGGGAAGAACGAACGCGCCCACAAGACCCTGCAGCACTGGCTGGCCGCCCACCCCGCCCCTGCCTGCCTGGCCGAGCTGCAGACCCTGCTCGAGACCTACCGCGCCGGCTACAACCACCGCCGCCGCCACCAAGCCCTCGGCGGCGACACCCCCCACCAGCGCTTCCACGCCCTGGAACGCGCCCGCCCCGCCGGCCCCGCCGCCCGCGTCGCCGGACACCTCACCCGCACCGTCTCAGCGACCGGGGTGATCCGCTTCAGCGGCGCCTCCATCGGCCTGGGCCGACGCCACGCCGGCGCCACCGCCGAGGTGTTCTGGCAAGGCGACCGCGTCACCGTCCTCATCGACGACACCGTCGCCGCCAGCCTTACCCTCGACCGCACCGTCCGCTACCAGCGGACCACCAACCTGTCTCCGATGTGCTGAGACAGACCTGCTCCAGATGTGCTGAGACAGCACAGGCCC
>NZ_BAABHO010000114.1:0-1386 GCF_039542135.1 Actinomycetospora chlora | reverse complement strand
TCGCTGCTTCGGGGCGGATTCGTGCGGTGGTCGCAACACCCCTTGGTCAGTTGCTGTCGGCGAGCAGGCTAGCGAGACGTTGGGCTGGGTCGTCCCAGTCCAACGTCTCGCGGGGCCGGCCGTTGAGTTCGTCGGCGACGGCGTCGAGGTGGGCCTGGCTGTGGACGGCGAGGTTGCTGCCTTTGGGGAAGTACTGGCGCAGCAGCCCGTTGGTGTTCTCGTTGCTGCCGCGCATCCAGGGGCTGGCCGGGTCGCAGAAGTAGACCGGGATGCCGGTGGCCAGGCTGAACTCGTGGTGGCGGGCCATCTCGGTGCCCTGGTCCCAGGTCAGCGACCGGGTCAACGAGGCGGGCAGCCCGGCCATGGCGGCGATGAGGGCGTCGCGGACGGTGGCGGCGTCGTGGCGGCCTTCGGGCAGCGCGGCGAGCAGCAGGTAGCGGGTGTGGCGCTCGACGAGGGTGGCGATCGCGGAAGTGTTGCCCGCCCCGAGGATCAGGTCGCCTTCCCAGTGCCCGGGCACCGCGCGGTCGTCGGCTTCGGCGGGCCGCTCGCTGATCATCACCATCGGCTCGCTGAACCGGGACTGGCGGGTGTTCGGGTCACGGTGGGGCCGGCGCTGGGCGCGGCCCTGGCGCAGCGCCGCGGCCAGCTCGCGGCGCAGCGCGCCGCGGCCCTGCACGTAGATGGCCTGGTAGATCGTCTCGTGGGCCAGGTGACGCTCGGGCTGGTCGGGGAACACCCGGCGCAGTCTGTGCGCGATCTGGCGTGGGCTCCACTTCTTGCGCAGCAGCCAGGTGGCAACCAGGGCCCGTAGCACCCGGTCGGTGTCGAGCTTGCGGGCTTTGGGCCGGCGGCGGCGCTGGGCGGCCTTCTGCTCGGCGGCGTGGGGCCCGTATCTGCCCCCAGGCGAGTCCGGGTCACCGTCGCGGGTCCACTGGTTGCGGCGGACCTCGCGGCTGACCGTGCCCGCCGAGCGCCCGAGCTGGCGGGCGATCTCACGGATCGACCACCGCAAGATCAACGCGTCGGCGATGAACACCCGCTCCTCGAGACCCAGATACCGGCCCCGCCCCACGCCCGGGGGCGGGACCGGCGGGCCTGCTGGCTCGAGACGCTGCTGTGCCCGGCGTCGCTCGCGAGCCTGATGATCGCGCTCGGCGACATCGACACCTCGAGCCTGCGCTCGCCACCGCGTCCCGGTCGAACGCGAGACCCCGACCTGCTCGGCCGCCTCTGCGTACCCCACCCCACTCGCCACAAGATCAAAGTAGGTGACGTAGGCGTCAGCCCGACGCAGCCCACGCGAGCCCGACCTCGAGGCCATCGCAAACCCCCATCACAGAGGGGGTGTTGCGACGACCCCGAGAACCCGCCCGGAAGCAGCGA
>NZ_BAABHO010000113.1:0-1455 GCF_039542135.1 Actinomycetospora chlora | reverse complement strand
AGTGAGCCTCTCGTGGGGCGCCAGGGAAGTCGGGTCTCCACGCGAGTGGCGAGGGGGAGCGTGTCACTGCTCCCGAGCCATGGTAGGCGAATCTGGCCTCGAGACGTGTTGAAGAAGGTCTCTCGAGGTCTTTCCCGGGTTGAGGCAGGAAACCCTGGGTTCCCTCGACTTGTGCAGGTGACCTCAGGGGGCTTCTCATGGTGGCTCTGAGAAGCCAGGGAAACTGGAGGTGGGAGGGGCCTCTCGGGACTCCACTGGGCTTGGTGCATTGGAAGAGGGCCTCATCTCCAGTTGAGGCAGGAACCGCAGGGTACCTCTGATTTCAGACTCCGATCGCAGGGTCCCTGCAGACTGGGGACAGGAGAGTCAGGCCTCGTCTTGGGTTGAGGCATGGAACTCCGCTTGCCTCTCGAGATGTCCCCGGGGAGAGAGGCCGCTTGTCGAGCTGTATTTGGAACCTGGGGTTTTTTCCGAACGATGCACGGAAAAACTGCCCCTTCGTGTTGACTTCATTCACAGGCTGGAGTTCGGAGAGGTGTCCGGGCATCGGGTTCTTATCAAGAGGGGACCGGGAAATCGGGGTCCTACGGAATGTGGAACCACCCACGAGGCCACGTCTGGAATGTCTTCGTGAGACCGGCCTCATCCTGAGGTGCGACCGGAAGGTCGGGAACCCCTTCCAGACAAAGCAGGGGAGTCGACCCTCCTGTCCAGATCAGGAGGGGAGAAAGGGCTCAGAGGAGGGGGTGCCGGAAAACCTCAGTGTTCCTCTCGAGGGAGACCGGGATTTCGGGGAACTTTGTGGGTCGCATCAAGGGTGCCAAGTGCCCTTTCGACCTCCAATTCCTAACGTGGGACTTCTCCTGAGGCGCTGTAGCGGGAAAGGGCTTCATCTTGCGATGACGGGGGAGCCACGTGGTTTTTCTCGAGTTACGGCGGGATTCTCGAGTTACGACGGGGAATTCAGGATGCCTCTTGTGTTGGCCCAGGCAAGTCCAATCTTCCATTCGAGTTGCGAAGGAAAGCTGGGGATTGCTCTCGAGTGACTGCAGGGCCAATAGACCTCATCTAGGCTTGTGTCCAGAAGCCAATGTTCCTCTCCAGGGGCGACAGGGATCTCGGGGTTGCATTCCAGACGCACCCGGGGAGACAGGCATTCATCTCGAGTGGAAGCAAAGAACCCCGCTCTGCTCTCGAGTCGCGACGGGTATCTCTGGGAGCTCACTGGGTGGACTCAAGGGAGTCAAGCCTCCTGAGGCGTTTGGAGAGAGGTCGCGAGATTGGTCTCTAGGCCATGCAGGAGACGAAGGCCCTCATCTCTCGATGACGGGGGAATCTCGGGGTTGTTCTCGAGCGGCGGCCCCAGTGTGCGGTTTCTCACGAGGTACGACGGCGAGGTCAGTGAGCCTCTCGTGGGGCGCCAGGGAAGTCGGGTCTCCATGCGAGTGGCGAGGG
>NZ_BAABHO010000112.1:0-1815 GCF_039542135.1 Actinomycetospora chlora | reverse complement strand
GTGCTGCTCGCGGTGGCCACCGGGGTGGCGACGGTCGCCGAGGCCGGCGACGCCGCGGGCCTCGCGGCCGGGGCGGGGGCCCTCGCGCTCGTGGCGGCCGCGCTGCTGCCGCGCACCGGCATCGCCCTCGCGCGCCTGCCGCTGCCCCGGGTTCCCGGGTCGGCCGAGGAGCTCGCGGACGACCCCGGGGTCGCCGAGCACGCCGACATCGAGCGCCGCGCGGACCGCGCGCACGCCGCCCTCTCCGGGCTCGTCCTCGGCTGCGGGGTCGTCACGGCCGGCGCGGTGACGGTCCTGGCCCTGTCCCCCGTCCCCGGCTGGCGCGGCGTCGCGGGCTGGGTGCTCGCGGCGCTGCTCACCGTGCTGCTCGCCCTGCGCTCGCGCACCTACGCCAACGGCGTGCAGGCCGTGGCGCTGCTGGTGTGCGCGCTGCTGGCCGGCGCCGGGCTGCTCGTCGGGTGGCTGCTGGTCGCCCCGCCGCCGGTGGCCGCGCTGGCGGTGCCGGCCGTGGCCCTGGCGGGTGGGGCGGTCGCGCTGGTGCTGGGCGTCGTCGTGCCGCGACGGCGCTTCTCGCCCGTGGCCCGCCGGGCCGTGGACGTCCTCGAGGCGATCGGCATCGCCGCGGCGCTGCCGATCGCGCTCGCCGTCATGGACCTCTACACGGCGATGCGGCTGCTGTGATGCGGTCCACCACGGTGCGGCTCGGCGGCGCGGCCGCCGCCGCGGGGCTCGCGCTGCTGCTCGGCGCGGCGCCCGCGACGTCCGACCCGGCGTCGGGCTCGGTGGCCGCCCCGACGCCCCCGGTGACCGACGCCGCCGCGCTCGCCGCCCTCGACCCCCGCCCCGACGCCGTACCCGGTGCCCGCGAGACCGCGCCGTGCCCGGAGCCGACCCCACCGGCCGGGACGACCCTCGGCGACCTCTCCCCGGGGCCGGATCCCGCGGCGTGGAGCGCGGGCCGCGGGGAGGGGCAGCTCGTCGCGGTGGTGGACACCGGGGTCGCCGACCACCCGCGCCTGCGCGGGCGCGTGGCCGACGGCGGCGACTTCGTGGACGGCACCTCGGGCCGCGACGACTGCGACGGCCACGGCACCGCCGTCGCCGGCCTCGTCGCCGCCGACCCCGCCCCCGGCGACCTGCTCGTCGGCACCGCCCCGGCCGCCCGGGTGCTCGCGGTCCGCCAGACCAGCGCGTTCTTCTCCGCCGGCGCGGGGGTCGGCTCGGGGGTCGGCTCGGGGGTCGGCTCGGGGGTCGGTGACGTCACCACGCTCGCCCGCGCCGTCCGGCACGCCACCGCGACGCCCGGCGTCGGCGTCCTGCTGCTCGCGCTCGCCGCGTGCCGCACGCCCGCCGAGGTCGCCGACCCGGCGGCCGCGCCCGCGCTCGGCGCCCTGCGTGCCGCCGTCCGGGAGGCCACCGACCGCGGGGTGGTGGTGGTCGCCGCCGCGGGCAACACCGGCCCCGGGTGCCCGGCCAACACCGGCGGCGCGGTGGCCAGCGTCCCCGTGCCCGCCTGGTTCTCCGACGACGTCCTCGTCGTCGGCGCGGTCGACGACGACGGCACGCCCGACCCGTCGTCGCTCGCCGGCCCGTGGGTCGACCTCGCCGCGCCCGGCCGCGCCCCGGTCTCGCTCGCGTCCCGCGGTGACGGGCTGACCACCGCGCTCACCGCCCCGGACGGCGCGTCGGGGCCGCTCGTCGGCACCAGCTTCGCCGCGGCCCGCGTCGCCGGGGCCGCGGCCCTCGTGCGGGCGCAGGACCCGGCGGCCCCGGCCCGGGAGGTCGCGGCGGCGCTCGTGCGCTCGGCCGCGCCCC
>NZ_BAABHO010000111.1:0-1955 GCF_039542135.1 Actinomycetospora chlora | reverse complement strand
AGGACAAACACACCAAACATCGGCACACTGTTGAGTTCTCAAAGGACAACCACACCGCCGTACTGACCTGCCCACGAGGCAGACCTTCCGGAGGGCGACCTTCCTATCCTACTGCATCAACCGGACCCGGTTCAACCGTTCTGTCCTGGCGACGGGGAGAAGATTACAGGCCCGTTCCGACCCTCGTGCACGGGGGGTGGGGTGCCGGCATCGGTGCAGGTGGACGGGCATGTCGGGCCCCGACGGTCAGGGACCGGCCCAGTGCACCTGGAGGAGGTCCACCCGTCGGAGCTGCTCGACGACGACGTAGGTGAGCAGGCCCGCCGGGCCGAACGCCATGGTGCGCACGGCCCCTCCCGGGTTGCGGTCGACGAGCGGCGCTCCGGACCAGGGGTCGACCTCGAGCACCGCTAGCGTCTCGGCCAGGGCGAGCAGGGCCGGGCGCGGGAGGGCCTCGAGCTCGGCGCGGATCGTCGCGACGTCGACCTCGTACGTCACCGGGAGCGCTACAGGCCGAGCTCGGCGCGCACCTCGCGCCACGACCCGCCGCGGCGAGCCCCACCGGCGCGACCGGCGGCCGCGGCGGCCTCGGCGTGCAGGGCACGGTACCCCTCCGGCCCGCCGGCTGCCGCGGTCACACGAGCGACCCGCCGCCACGCCTCGAGGCAGGCGACGACCGTCGAGAGGTCGTACGACTCGGCTGCGGCGGCGAGCGCGGCGCGCCACTGGCGGTCGAACTCGACGGCACTCTCGGGGGCCAGAGCCGCCCGGACCTCCGCGGGGGTGGCCTCCGCCCACATCCCGCCCTGACCCCCGCCGGACGGGACGGGGGAGGTGGCCGCGGTCATAGACGCACCCTACGACGAGGGGGCCGGCGCACGGGGGATGACGCCGTCCGGAGATCGCCGGGGGTCCGTGTCGAAACGCCGGCCGGGCGATCGTCGTCGAGATGAAGGCCGATACCGAGGGAGAGGCGCCACCGTGTCCACCACGATCCCCACCGCCCGTCGCATGTTCGAGCTCCTGGAGCCGATCTGTCTGGTCACCTTCTTCGCCGAGGAGTGCAACGACGAGCTGGCCGCACTCGGGCACCGCACCTACTGGGACGGCTACTTCGCCAGCCGTGCGGCGTCGCTGGGCCGGGTGCCGGCCGAGGTCGTCGACGCGGCCTTCTACAGCTTTGCCGACGGGGAGGTCGCACGGCACATCCCGAGCGCGTGGGACACCGCGCCGCCGGAGGCGTCCTTCGCCGCACGGGAGCGGGGCAGCGCGGCCTCCGTGCGCCGGCTGCTCGGCGACGAGCTCGCCGGCTCCCCGGGCCTGGCCCGCGCCGCGGATCTCGTCACGAAGGCCGCGCGGAGCGCCCCCACCGCGGGCCGGGTGATGTTCGCCGGGATGCGGAGCATGCCCGTGCCGGCCGATCCGGTCGCCCGGCTCTGGCACTCGGCCACCACGCTGCGCGAGCACCGCGGCGACGGGCACATCGCCGCCCTCGTCACCGAGGGCATCGGCGGGACGGAGGCCCACATCCTCTCCGCGATCGACATGGACATCCATCCGCCGGAGTCCTTCGGGCGGGTCCACCACCTGCCGGCGGCACGCCTCGAGGCGGTGATGACCGGCCTGCGCCGCCGCGGGCTCGTCGACGCCGACGGCCGCTTCACCGAGGCCGGCCGCGCCACCAAGGAGCGCATCGAGGACCTCACGGACGAACTCGCCGCGCCGCCGTTCGACGCGCTCTCCGCCGCCGAGCTCGACGAGCTGGTGGCGGTACTCGAGCCCCTCACCGCGGCGCTCACCGCCGGCGGCATCCCCGCACCGACCCGCTAGTGACGGTCGCGACCCCGGAAACGACGAAAGGCCGGCGCACCGTGGCGGTGCGTCGGCCTTCGTCTGGCTTCCCCGTGGATTGGTGGGGGTGGTCGGGTGTTCCGGCGGTGTCCTACTCTCCCACG
>NZ_BAABHO010000110.1:0-2207 GCF_039542135.1 Actinomycetospora chlora | reverse complement strand
TGCTGACGACGCCTGAAAGCTGACCCCCTGGCGACGGGTGAATCTGGACCCCCCTTGCCGATGGGAAGGGGTGCTGAAGGTGGAGGACTGGGCGGAGATCCGGCGCCTGCATCGGGCCGAGGGGATGCCGATCAAGGCGGTCGCCCGCCGGCTCGGGGTCGGGCGGAACACGGTGCGCCGGGCGCTGGCCGCCGACGAGCCCCCGAAGTACCAGCGGCCGGCGAAGGGCTCGATCGTCGACGAGGTCGAACCACAGGTCCGGGAGCTGCTCGCCGACGTCCCCACGATGCCGGCCACGGTGATCGCCGAGCGGATCGGATGGACTCGCTCGCTCACGGTGCTCAAGGACCGGGTCCGAGAGCTGCGCCCGCTGTATCTGCCCGCGGATCCGTCCTCGCGCACCGAGTACCGGCCCGGCGAGCTCGCCCAGTGCGACCTGTGGTTCCCGCCGACCCCGGTGCCCCTCGGGGCGGGACAGGCCGGGAACCCGCCGGTGCTAGTGATGGTCTCGGGCTACTCGCGGGTGATGACCGCCCGGATGATCCCGTCGCGGCAGGGCCCGGACCTGCTGGCCGGGCAGTGGGCGCTGCTCGCCGGGTGGGGCGCCGTGCCGCGGGCGCTGGTCTGGGACAACGAGTCCGCGGTCGGCTCCTGGCGGGCCGGGCGCCCGGTCCTGACCGAGGCGATGACCGGGTTCCGCGGGGCTCTCGGGATCAGGGTGATCCTGTGTCGGCCTCGGGATCCGGAGGCCAAGGGGCTGGTCGAGCGCGCCAACGAGTATCTGGAGACCTCGTTCCTGCCCGGCCGCTCGTTCAGCGGTCCCGGTGACTTCAACGCCCAACTCGGGGTCTGGCTCGCCCGAGCCAACCAGCGCCACCACCGCCGGCTCGGCGCCCGGCCGGTCGAGCGGTGGGAAGCGGATCGGGCCGCGATGGTGGCGCTGCCGCCGGTGGCGCCGTCCTCGGGCTGGACGACCAGTCTGCGGCTGCCGCGGGACCACTATGTCCGCCTGGACGGCAACGACTACTCGGTGCACCCGGCCGCGGTCGGGCGCCGGGTCGTCGTCGACGCCGACCTCGAGCAGGTCGTCGCGACCCTCGACGGGCAGCAGGTCGCCCGCCATGTTCGGTGCTGGGCGCGGCACCAGAGCATCACCGACCCCGCCCACGCTGAGGCGACTGCCCGGCTGCGGCAGGCCTACCGCGAGCGGTCCGCGGCTCCCAGCGGCGAGGACGTCGCCTACCGAGATCTGGCCGACTACGACCGCATGTTCGGCCTCGACGACATGAGCGACGACATGGGCGAGGCGGTCTGATGCCCGCCAAGTCCCCGGTGGGGTCCTCGGCCGGCGCGCCCATCAGTGGGCGCAACGTGGCCTCGGAGCTGGCGTTCCTGACCCGGGCGCTCAAGGCACCGTCGCTGGCGGCGGCGGTCGAGCGGCTCGCCGAACGCGCCCGAGCCGAGAGCTGGACCCACGAGGAGTTCCTGGCCGCCTGCCTGCAACGCGAGGTCGCCGCCCGCGAGGCCCACGGCGGCGAGGGCCGCATCCGCGCCGCCCGCTTCCCGGCCCGCAAAAGCCTCGAGGACTTCGACGTCGAGCACCAGCGCTCGCTCAAGCGCGAGACCCTGGCCCACCTCGGGACGCTGGACTTCCTCGCGAACAAGGACAACGTGGTGTTCCTCGGCCCGCCGGGCACCGGCAAGACCCACCTCGCCATCGGCCTGGGTGTCCGGGCCTGCCAGGCCGGACACCGCACCCTGTTCGCCACCGCCGCCGAGTGGGTCGCCCGCCTCGCCGAGGCCCATCACGCCGGCCGCCTGCAGGCCGAGCTGACCAAGCTGGGCCGGGTCCCGCTGCTGATCATCGACGAGGTCGGCTACATCCCCTTCGAAGCCGAAGCGGCGAACCTGTTCTTCCAGCTCGTCTCCTCGCGCTACGAACAGGCCAGCCTGATCGTCACCAGCAACAAGCCCTTCGGCCGCTGGGGCGAGGTCTTCGGCGACGACGTCGTCGCCGCCGCCATGATCGACCGGCTGGTCCACCACGCCGAGGTCGTCTCGCTCAAAGGCGACAGCTACCGACTCAAAGACCGCGATCTCGGCCGCGTTCCCGCAGCCGGCCAGACCGACGACTAACGAGATCAACAACTGGTGGGGGGTCCACTTTCGGCCGTCGCCAAGGGGTCCAGATTCAGCCGTCGTTGACA
>NZ_BAABHO010000109.1:0-3057 GCF_039542135.1 Actinomycetospora chlora | reverse complement strand
GACCTCGCCGCCCGCGTCCGCGCCCTCGGCACGGCCGTCCGCGCGCGCATCGACGAGGCCGTCGCCGCCGGGCTCGCTGCCGTGCCGCGCGAGCTGGCCGCCGAGGTCGAGGCGCTCGCCGCGGAGGTCCTCGACGGCCTGGGACGGCGGCTGCGCGCGCTGGTCACCGCGACGCTCGCCGACCTCGTGCCCGCCGACGAGCTGCCGGCGCTGCGGGTCGCCGAGCCCGTCGAGCCCGCCGGGTCGGCGCTCGTCCCTGCGCCCCGGGCCCGTCCCGCGGAGGACCGCCTGCTGGTCGTGGCCGGGGCGTCGGGCGGGCTGGGCCTGTCCCGGCTCGCCCTGCTGCCCCTGCTCGCGGTGCCGATCGCCCCGGTCGCGCTGGGCGCCGCCCTCGTCCCGGTGTCGGTGGGCCTCGGGCTGGGCGCCGCAGGGTGGGTGGCCCGGGCCCGGCGGCTCGCCGCGGACCGCGCCCACCTGCGTCAGTGGTCGGTGGAGGCCCTCGCCGAGGTCCGCGGCGACCTCGACCGCGTCGTCGCCGACGCGCTGATCACCACCGAGCGGGAGGTGACCCTGGCGCTCGACGCCGCGCTCGCCGACCGGGCCCGCGACCTCGACGACGCCGTCGTCGCCGCCGAGCGCGCCGTGCGCCACGCGGGCGCCGACCGCGCGGAGGCCGACCGGGCCGCCGCCCGCACCGCGGCCGAGGCGCGCGACGGCCGCGACCGCGCCGAGACGCTGCTGCGCCGCCTCGCGATGCTGCGCGACCGGGTGGAGCCGGCGGATTCCCCGGAACCGGACCCACGCCCGGCGGCCGCGACCTAGCCTCCCCGGGCATGGAGCTCCTGCCCGACGTGCACGTCGACCCGGGCGACCACGGCGCCGCCGACCTGCTCGTGCCCGCACCCGACGGTCCACACGCCGTGGGTCCGGCGACGGTCGACAGCGACGCCGACGGGCGCGCCGACACCGCGGTGGTCGCCGGCCCGGTGTCGCTCGACCTCGTCACCGACACCGACGGCGACGGGCGCGCCGACGTGGTCACCGAGCTGCACGAGGACGGCTCCGCCACGACCACCGAGCTGCCCGCGCCGTCGTGGGACGAGGGGCCGGTGCCGCCCGCGCCGACCATCGACCCGGTCACCGGTCGGTGGGTCCGGGGCGGTTGAGACAGAACCCGGTCGACGTCCGCGGGTAGGTTCGTCGCCCGTGGAGAGCACCGGGACGGTCGAGCGGGCCGTCGATCAGGACTTCCTCGCGCTGCCCCTGACCCTCCTCGCCGACGCCGCCCTCGACGCCGCCCGGCGCGGCGGCGCGCAGCACGCCGACCTGCGCGTCCAGCGCCTGCGCACGCAGCACCTCGAGCTCCGCGACGGGCGCGTCGTCGTCGCGGCCGACCAGGACACCCGGGGGCTCGCGGTGCGGGTGCTGCGCGACGGGGTGTGGGGGTTCGCCGCGCACGTCGACCTCACCCCGGAGACCGCCGCGGCCACCGCGCAGCGCGCCCTGGACGTGTCGAGGACGCTCTCCGCCCTCGCCACCGAGCGCGTCGTGCTGGCCGACGAGCCGGTCTACCGGGACGCCACGTGGGTCTCGCCGTACGACGTCGACCCGTGGGCCGTCGACGTCGCCGACAAGATCGCGCTGCTCACCGAACGGTCCGGCGGGCTGCTCGCGGTGCCGGGCGTCGACCACGTCGCCGCGAGCTGCGTGCAGGTCAAGGAGCAGACGTTCTACGCCGACCTCGCCGGCACCCGCACCACCCAGCAGCGCGTCCGGGTCGACCCCGACGTCACGATCACCACCGTCGACCGGGCCGGCGGCGGCTTCGAGACGCTGCGCACGCTCGCCCCGCCCGTCGGGCGCGGGTGGGAGTACCTCACCGGCACCGGTTGGGACTGGGACGCCGAGCTCGCCGAGCTGCCCGAGCTGCTCGCGGAGAAGGTGCGCGCCCCGGGCGTCGAGGCCGGGCCGACCGACCTCGTCATCGACCCCACCAACCTGTGGCTGGTGATCCACGAGTCGATCGGGCACGCCACCGAGTACGACCGCGCGATCGGCTACGAGGCGGCCTACGCCGGCACCAGCTTCGCGACGCCGGACCAGCTCGGGACGCTTCGCTACGGCAGCGACGTCCTCACCGTCACCGGCGACCGCACCGTCCCCCACGGGCTGGCCAGCGTCGGCTACGACGACGACGGGGTGGCCGCCCAGGAGTTCGACCTCGTGCGCGACGGCGTGCTCGTCGGCTACCAGGTCGACCGGTCGTTCGCGCCGCGGCTGGGCCTGCCGCGCTCCAACGGCTGCGCCTACGCCGACTCCGCCGAGCACGTACCGCTGCAGCGGATGGCGAACGTGTCGCTGCGCGCCGACCCCGACACCGACCGGTCGACCGCGGCGCTCATCGACGGCGTCGAGGACGGGCTCTACATCGTCGGCGACCGCTCGTGGTCGATCGACATGCAGCGCTACAACTTCCAGTTCACCGGCCAGCGGTTCCACCGGATCCGCGGCGGGAAGATCGTCGGCCAGGTCCGCGACGCGGCCTACCAGGCGACGACGACGGACTTCTGGGGCTCGCTCGAGGCGGTCGGCGGGCGCTCGACGTGGCGCCTCGGCGGCGCGTTCAACTGCGGCAAGGCGCAACCGGGCCAGGTCGCGCCGGTCAGCCACGGGTGCCCGTCGGCGCTGCTGCGCGGCGTCACCGTCCTCAACACCGGGAGCGGGTCGTGAGCGCGCCGGGATCCACGCTGGTCGAGCGGGCCCTGCAGATCGCGGCCCGCCGGGTGCCGGGCGCATCGGCCGTCGCCCTCGTCCGCGAGACGTCCGAGGCCGTCGTGCGCTGGGCCAACTCCACGCTCACCACCAACGGCCACACCGTCGAGCGGCGGCTCTCGGTGGTCCTCCTGGTGCCGCTGGAGGGCGGCACCGGCGCGGGCGTGGCGACGGTGCCCGCGCCCACCGCGCTCGCGGCCGGGCCCGAGGGCGACGGCGACCTCGACGAGGCCGTGGCCGCCGCCGCGGCGGCCGCCCGGCGGCGGCCACGGCCTCGTCGAGGTC
>NZ_BAABHO010000108.1:0-4113 GCF_039542135.1 Actinomycetospora chlora | reverse complement strand
CCGCCGCGGCGGGCACCGCGCCGGGCGGTGACGCCGGGGCGGCCGGGCCCCCCGGCTGGCTCCCCGGCTGGCGGGGCGGCACCGGGATCGCGCTGGTGGGCGCCCCGGCGAGGCGCGGGTCGACCGGCAGCGGGGCCGCGCCCGACGTGCTCGGCGTCTGGCGCGGGTCCGGGGTGTCCGGGCGGATCGCCGCCTGGACGCTGGTGTCGGTGCTCGGGTTGGCGCCCGGCACCGCGTCGACGGGGGCCTGCTCCTCGACCTGGATCGTCAGGTTGAACAGGAACGCGACGGACTCCTCGCGGATGCCCTCCATCATGGAGGTGAACATCTCGTAGCCCTCGCGCTTGTACTCGATCTTCGGGTCGCGCTGGGCCATCGCCCGCAGGCCGATGCCCTGCTTGAGGTAGTCCATCTCGTAGAGGTGCTCGCGCCACTTGCGGTCGAGCACCGAGAGGACGACCTGCCGCTCCAGCTCGCGCATCCCGCCCTCGGGCGCGATCCGGTCGATCTCCGCCTCGCGGCGGGCGTAGGCCTCGAGGGCGTCGGCGGTGAGGATCTCGACGAGCAGGTCGCGGTCGACGTCGTCGTGCTCCTCGAGGACCTCCTCCCACGAGACGCCGACCGGGTAGAGCTGCCCCAGCCCCGTCCAGAGCTTCTCGAGGTCCCAGTCCTCGCTGTAGCCCTCGGACGTCGCGCCGTCGACGTAGGCGGTGACCACGTCGACGACCATGTTCTGCACCTGGTCGGAGAGGTTCTCGCCCTCGAGGACGCGGTGGCGCTCGGCGTAGATCACCGTGCGCTGCTGGTTCATCACCTCGTCGTACTCGAGGATGTCCTTGCGGGCCTCGAAGTTCTGCTGCTCGACCTGCGTCTGGGCGCTGCGGATGGCCCGGGAGACCATCTTGGCCTCGATGGGCATGTCCTCGGGCAGGTTGAACCGGGTCATGATCGACTCGACCATGGCGCCGTTGAACCGCCGCATGAGCTCGTCACCCAGCGACAGGTAGAACCGCGACTCGCCCGGGTCGCCCTGGCGGCCGGACCGGCCGCGGAGCTGGTTGTCGATGCGCCGCGACTCGTGGCGCTCGGTGCCCAGCACGTAGAGCCCGCCGGCCTTCTTGACCTCCGCGGCCTCGCGCTCGACCTCGTCCTTGACCTCGGCCAGCGTCGCGTCCCACGCCGCCTCGTACTCCTCGCGCGTCTCGACCGGGTCGAGGCCCGTCGCGCGCAGGCGCTGGTCGGCGATGAAGTCGGGGTTGCCGCCGAGCACGATGTCGGTGCCGCGGCCGGCCATGTTGGTGGCCACGGTGACCGCGCCCCGCCGGCCGGCCTCGGCGATGATCTGCGCCTCCTGCTCGTGGAACTTGGCGTTGAGCACCGAGTGCTGCACGCCCCGCTCGGTGAGCAGCTTGGCCAGGTACTCCGAGCGCTCGACGCTGGTGGTGCCGATGAGCACCGGCTGGCCGCGCTCGTAGTGCTCGGCGACGTCGTCGGCCACGGCCTCGAACTTCGCCGGCTCCGTCTTGTAGACGAGGTCGGGCTGGTCGAGGCGCTTCGGGTCCTTGTTGGTCGGGATGGTGACCACCCCGAGCTTGTAGGTCTTCGAGAGCTCGGCCGCCTCGGTCTGGGCGGTACCGGTCATCCCGCAGAGCTTCTCGTAGAGGCGGAAGTAGTTCTGCAGCGTGATCGTGGCCAGCGTCTGGTTCTCGGCCTTGATCTCGACGCCTTCCTTGGCCTCGATCGCCTGGTGCAGGCCCTCGTTGTAGCGCCTGCCCACGAGCACGCGGCCGGTGAACTCGTCGACGATGAGGACCTCGCCGTCGCGGACGATGTAGTCCTTGTCGCGGAGGAAGAGCTCCTTGACCTTGATCGCGTTGTTCAGGTACCCGACGAGCGGGGTGTTGGCGGCCTCGTAGAGGTTCTCGATGCCGAGCTGGTCCTCGATGAAGGACACGCCCTCCTCGGTGACACCGATCGTCTTCTTCCGCTCGTCCACCTCGTAGTGGACGTCCTTGGTCATCTTCGGCGCGAGCCGCGCGAACTCGGTGTACCACCGGGCGCTCTGCTCCGCGGGGCCGGAGATGATCAGCGGGGTGCGGGCCTCGTCGATGAGGATCGAGTCGACCTCGTCGACGATCGCGAAGGCGTGCCCGCGCTGGACGCACTCGGCCTTCGACCAGGCCATGTTGTCGCGCAGGAAGTCGAACCCGAACTCGTTGTTCGTGCCGTAGGTGATGTCCGCCCGGTAGGCGGCGCGGCGCTCGTCCTGGGGCATCCCCGAGTAGATGGCGCCGACCTCGAGGCCGAGGAAGCGGTGCACGCGGCCCATCCACTGCGAGTCGCGCTGGGCCAGGTAGTCGTTGACCGTGACGACGTGCACGCCCTCGCCGGCGATGGCGTTGAGGTATGCCGGCAGCGTCGAGACCAGGGTCTTGCCCTCCCCGGTGCGCATCTCGGCGACGTTGCCCTCGTGCAGGGCCGCACCGCCCATGAGCTGCACCGGGTAGTGGAACTGGCCGAGCGTGCGCGAGGCGGCCTCGCGCACGACGGCGAACGCCTCGGGCAGCAGGTCGTCGAGCGACTCGCCCTCGGCGTACCGCTCCCGGAACTCGTCGGTCTTCCCCCGCAGCTCGTCGTCGGTGAGCTCCGCGATCTCGTCGGCGAACGTGTCGACGTAGTCCGCGATCTTGCCGAGGCGCTTGACCGTGCGTGCCTCGCCGGCCCGCAGCAGTCGGTTCAGGACCACCGTGTTTTCCTCGCTCGTCCTCGTCGGCGCCACATCCGGGCCGCCCGGCACGCGCACCGAGACGGGCCCGCTCCCCATCGTAGGTGCTGACGGGGAGCGGGCCCGGCACGGGCGTGCTGGAGCTGTACCGGGCTAGACGAGGGCGATGACGCCGTACGCGTAGCCGTGGCGCCGGTAGACGACGCTCGGGCGGCCGGTGGCCTTGTCGGAGAAGAGGAAGAAGTCGTGGCCGACGAGCTCCATCTGGGACAGGGCGTCGTCGACCGTCATGGGGATCGCGTCGTGCTCCTTGCGGCGCACGATCTGCCCGGGGAGGGCGTCGTCCTCGGTGACCTCCGTGACCTCGGTGACCAGGTCGTCGCTGGGTTCCCGTGCGGCCGGCACGTCGAGGGACCACTCGCGCTCGTCCGGCTCGCGCTCGAGGAGCTCGGTGGCGGTCGCCACGGCGGACGCGGTGGCGTCCTCGGCGGCGATCGACCCCATGGCCCGCGCCACCGACACCGGCACGCGGCGGCCGTGGCTCACGCGGCGGCGGTCGTGGGCACGCCGCAGCCGGGCCTCGAGCCGGGCGACGGCCTGGTCGAGCGCGCAGTAGAAGTCGGCCGAGCAGCCCTCGCCGCGGACGACGGGGCCGCGTCCGCGACCGGTGATCTCGACTCGCTGACAGTTCTTCGACCGGCGGGGGTTCGGCTCGTGGGAGAGCTGGACCTCCATCCGCACGATCTTGTGGTCGTAGCGCTCGAGCCGGCCCAGCTTCTCGGCCGTGTGCTCGCGGAAGTGATCAGGAACCTCGACGTTGCGTCCACAGAGAACGATCTCCATTGACGACCTCCCGTTGGGGTGACGTTGCGCGGCCGCGTCACCGGTGGGGGCGTCCATGCCGCGCCGGGACCCGGGACCGCGTCGAACTGCGACGTTCGCGCCTCCTGTCGTTCACCGACTCAGGATGTGCGCGTCACCGTAGTGACTCCCACCGTTGCCTGGGTAGGTCCGATCTGCCCGGTCCCGACCCTCGGACGACACCCGGCCGGGGCGGTCACGCGCCGTCGACGGCTCCGGACGGGTGAGTGCCGCCCTCCCGGCGACGCCCCACCCGGACGAGTGACCGCCGGGCGCGGCGGTCCGCGACGGTGAGCACCACGACCACGTCGACGGGGCGGCCGGCCGCGGCGAGCAGGGCCGTCGCGGCCCGCGCCGTGGCGCCCGTGGTGAGGACGTCGTCGAGCAGCGCCACCGCCGTGCCCGGCGGCGGCAGGCCGCGGGGGCGCACGCGCAGGTGGCGCGCGAGGTTGTCGGCCCGCGCGGCGGCGTCGAGCCCGACGGCGTCGACCGCGCCGCGCGCGAGGGCGAGCGCGCGGGACACGCGC
>NZ_BAABHO010000107.1:0-4314 GCF_039542135.1 Actinomycetospora chlora | reverse complement strand
GGGCGGCGCGGCGGGGGCCCGACCAGCGGCGCGGGCGCGGGCCCGGTCAGCGCGCCGCGCGCGGCCTCGACGACGGCGCTCGCCGACTCGTGCCGGCGCGGGCGGTCCGGGTCCATGCCGCGGCGGACGACCTCGTCGACGCGCGGGTCGAGGCCCACGAGGTCGGCCACCGACGGGACGTCGCCGCCGAGGTGGCCGTCGATGACCTCGGTGACCGACCCCAGGTAGGGCGCGCGCCCGGTGAGGCAGGTGAACAGCACGCAGGTCAGCGAGTAGACGTCGGTGCGCGCGTCGACGGGCTCGCCGCGCAGGTGCTCGGGCGCGGCGTAGGTGGGCGAGCCGAGGAAGTCGCCGCCCGAGGTGCGGTGGCCGGTGGCGCCGCGGCGGGTGAGCCCGAAGTCGGCGAGGTAGACGTGCTCGCCGGCCGACTCCCGCGTCGTCACCAGGACGTTGGCCGGCTTGACGTCGAGGTGCACGAGGCCCCGCGCGTGCACGGCGTCGAGGGCGTCGGCGACCTGGCCGAGCAGCCGCAGCGTGCGGGCGACCGTCAGTGGCCGGCCGTCGATGACGCTCGCGAGGTCCGGCCCCTCGACGTGGCGCATGGCGATGTAGAGGTGGCCGTCGGTCTCGTCGAAGTCGTAGAGCGGGACGACGTGGGCGTGGTCGACCGCGGAGGTGTTGCGGGCCTCGTCGACGAAGCGGTCGCGGAACTCGTGGTCGGCCGCCAGCGCCTCGTCGATGACCTTCAGCGCGACCCGGCGGCCCAGGCGCGTGTCGGTGGCCCGGTACAGCACGCTCATGCCGCCGCGGCCGATGACGCCGTCCACGCGGAAGTGACCGAGCCGCTGCCCGGTCAGGTCCTGCGTGTCCCGGTCCGCCACGGGGAGACCCTAACGCTGCACACCGGGCCGGATCGCGCACGACGGGAGCGGGCGGCACGATGCGCGCCGTGACGGGACACGGGAGACGAAGCGCAGCGGAGCTCGACCGGTGAGGGCCGGCCACGGCGCGGGGCACGGGCACGACCACGGCGACCCCGCGGCGATGCGCCCGGTCGCCGAGCACGCCGCGGCGGTCGCCGCCCTCCTGCACCCGACGGCGACGGAGACGGTGCCGCTCGCGCAGGCGCGCGGCCGCGTCCTCGCCGAGGACCTCGTCTCGCCGCACCCGCTGCCGCCGTTCGCCAACTCCGCGATGGACGGCTACGCCGTGCGCGCCGCCGACCTCGCCGACGTGCCCGTCGCGCTCCCCGTCGCCGCGGACGTCCCGGCCGGGCGCACCGACGGTCCCCCGCTGGCGGCGGGCACCGCGCACCGGATCATGACCGGCGCCGCGATGCCCGACGGCGCGGATGCGGTCGTGCAGGTGGAGTGGACCGACGCCGGTACCGAGACCGTCGCCGTCGAGCGTGCGGTCGCGGCCGGGCAGAACGTCCGCGGCGCCGGCGAGGACGTCACCGCCGGGCAGGTCGTGCTGCCGGCCGGGACGCTGCTCGGGCCGGCGCAGATCGGCCTGGCTGCCGCCGTGGGCGTGGGTGCGGTGCCGGTGCGGCGCCGCCCGCGGGTGCTCGTGCTCTCGACCGGATCGGAGCTCGTCGCGCCCGGCGAACCGCTGCAGCACGGCCAGATCCACGAGTCGAACGGGCCGATGCTCGCGGCCGCGGTCGACGACGCCGGGGGGCGCGGCGAGCTGCTGCGCTTCGTGCCCGACGACGTCGAGCAGTTCACGCGCACCCTCGACGACGCCCTCGCGGCGCGGTCCGACGACCCCGTCGACCTCGTCCTCACCTCGGGCGGCGTCAGCGCGGGGGCGTACGAGGTGGTCAAGGACGCGTTCTCCCGGACGCGCAGCGAAGCGGAGCCGGACCATCGAGACGGCCGGGGGGTCGCGTTCACCAAGGTGGCCATGCAGCCCGGCATGCCGCAGGGCTCCGGGCACCACCGCGGCCCGACCGGCGACGTCGCCGTGGTCACCCTGCCCGGCAACCCGGTGAGCTCGCTGGTGTCGTTCGAGGTCTTCGTGCGCCCCGCCCTGCGCCGGGCCCTGGGCCACCCGCAGCCCGACCGGCCCCGCGTGCGGGCCCGCCTGGCCGAGGCCCTGGACTCGCCGGCCGGGCGCCGGCAGCTGCGTCGGGGACGGATCGACGCGGTGGCCGGGACGGTCGCCCCGGTCGGCGGCGCGGGATCCCACCTGCTCGCCGCCCTGGCCCGCGCGGACTGCCTGCTCGTCGTCGACGAGGACACCACCCACGTGCCGGCCGGCGAGACCGTCGAGGTCTGGCTCCTGGACGGGTGACGCCGCGGGGCTCGATGGAGCCCCGCACGGACCCGGTCGAGGGGCCCCATCCCTCCCGTCGAGGGGGTGACGTTGCGCCGATGGGGCGACCCGGACTTCCGCGTCGAGACATCATCGGGCACCATGTGTGACAGGTGTCATGGGGTCGGTACGACCTGCCCCAGGCATCTCCCGGGTGGGCCCCGTCAGAGGACCAACCGCTTGTCGCTGGGGAGCGGACGAGCGGTTCCCGGCCGGGGTCGCCGACTCGGGGGTTGGCGACCCCGGCCCCATCCCGGCCTCCCGATCCCGCGCGATCTGCCGCGATCCGGTGTCTCCCACTTCGTCGCCTTCACGCCCCGGCCGATAGGTTGCCCGCGCGCGCCGTCGAGAAGAGGGATCCGCCCGACCATGGTCCGGCCCGACCAGTCCACCGCCCCTGCCGCGACCCCGTCTGTCCCGGCGGCACCGCCCGGCGGGACCGTGCGCCACGCGCTCGCCCTCGTCCGCGAGACCCTGCCGCCGCTGCACCCCGGCGGGGCGCCGGTGATCGGCGCGGTGGCCGCCGCGGCCCTGGGGCTCCGGGCCCTGCGCGGCCGGGGCACGCTCGGCGGGCTGGCCGTCACGGCCGGGGTCGCCGCGTTCTTCCGGTCCCCGCACCGCACCACCCCGCAGCGGCCCGGCATCGCCGTCGCCCCCGCCGACGGCACCGTCAGCCTCGTCGACACCGCCGAGCCGCCCGAGGACCTCGTCGCCCTCGGCCTGCCGCCGGGCCCGCGCCCGCGGGTGAGCGTCTTCCTCTCGGTGTACGACGTGCACGTCCAGCGGATCCCGGTCGACGGCCAGGTCCAGGCCGTCGAGCACCGCCCGGGCGGCTACCTCTCGGCCGACCTGCCCGCCGCCAGCGACACCAACGCCCGCACCGCGACGTGGGTGCACGGCGCCGACGGCCACGACCTCGTCGTGCTGCAGATCGCGGGCCTCGTCGCGCGGCGCATCGTGTGCGACGCCGTGCCGGGCGACGAGGTGCGCGCCGGCGACGTGTACGGCCTCATCCGCTTCGGCTCCCGGGTCGACCTGCTGCTGCCGCCCGGCAGCACGACCCGCGTCGAGCCCGGGCAGCGCGCGGTGGGCGGGGAGACCGTCCTGGCCGACCTGCCCGCGGGTCCCCGATGACGCCCGACACCGCCACGGACCGGCCCGGCGGGCGCGGGGTGCGGCTGCTGCCCAACGCGGTGACGGTCCTGGCGCTGTGCTCCGGCCTGTCCGGCGTGCAGTTCATGATCTCGGACAACCGGGTCGCCGCACTGGCCGCGATCGCGCTCGCCGCGGTGTTCGACGCCCTCGACGGGCGCCTGGCCCGCCTGCTCGACGCGACCAGCCGCATGGGCGCCGAGCTCGACTCCCTCTCGGACTGCGTGTCCTTCGGCGTCTCGCCGGCGCTGATCCTGTTCCTGTGGTCGCTGCACGACATCCGCATCGGCTGGGTCGTCGCGCTCGTCCTCGTCGTGTCGGCCGCGCTGCGGCTGGCGCGGTTCAACACGCTCTCCGACGACGACGAGGCGCCGCCCTACGCGGGCGAGTTCTTCGTCGGCGTCCCCTCGCCCGCGGGGGCGCTGGTGGCGCTCGCGCCGATGGCGCTGGAGATCCAGCTCGGGCCGGGGTTCTGGTCGCAGCCGGCCGTCGTAGCCGTGTGGACGGTGCTCGTCGGCACGCTGATGATCAGCCGCGTGCCGACGGCGTCGCTCAAGAGCGTCCGGGTGCCGGCGACGTACGTGGCGCCGCTGCTGGTCGCCGTCGCCTTCGCCGCGGCGGCGCTCGTGACGTTCCCGTTCGTCGTCTACGCGGTCGCCGTCGCGGTGTACCTGCTGCACATCCCGTACGCGGTCAACCGCTACCGCTGGCTGGGCCGCCACCCCGAGGTGTGGAACGTGCCCCCGCGCCAGCGCCGCGCGGTGCGCCGGGCCCACCGCCGCCTCGGCCTCGCCCCGCCCCGCCGTCCCCTGCGCCGCCGGGTCGCCGGCGCCGCGGCCCGCGCCG
>NZ_BAABHO010000106.1:0-4669 GCF_039542135.1 Actinomycetospora chlora | reverse complement strand
GGCGCGGGGCTCGGGCGCCCGGTGCGGCCTGGCGACGGCGCTCCGGGTGGCGGCGGCCGGCACGGCCAGGGGCCCGGAGCCCGGCTCGCGGGGCGACGGCGTCCAGTCGGCGGCGAGCAGGTCGGCGAGGGTGCGGGCGCGGCGGCTGCCGCCGGACGGCTCGGGGTCGGCGGAGGGGAGGTCGGGCAGGACACGCACGGGCTGGTCGGGACGCTCGGCACGGGCAGGAGCCGCGGTGTCCGGCGCGCCCACCGTGCCCACCGCGCTCTCCGTGCCCGGACGGGCGTGGCGCCCGCCCGTCGGCGCCGCGGCGTCGCCCCCGTCGGTCGCGGAGAGCGGCGCCGCAGCGTGCCGTCCCGCGGCCGGCAGCGGTGCCCGTCCGTGTCGCATCGTGTCCCCGATCGTGTGAGAGCCCCGTCATGGTGGTCCGACAGAGGCATCGTCGGGCTACATCGTGTCGTTACCAGAGTGAGACCGCTACGTCAGGTTCTCGATCGGTGGAAGGAACTCCTTCACCCGGAACGACGAAGGCCCCCATCCGGACAGCGGATGGGGGCCCACGAGCGGCGGTGTCGGGGTGGCGGGATTCGAACCCACGGCCTCCTCGTCCCGAACGAGGCGCGCTACCAAGCTGCGCCACACCCCGGAGGCGATCGCGCGGTGACGACTCTACCCGCCCGCCCCCGAGCGGGCGGACGGGGGCCGCCCCTCACCGCCGGTGGCGCGGGGAGCCGCCGGCGTGCCGGCCAGCGGCCGGGGCACGAGCTCGAGCAGGGTCGCCTCGGGACGGCACGCGAACCGCGCCGGCGCGTAGGGCGAGGTGCCCAGGCCGGCCGAGACGTGCAGGCGCATGTGGGCGCCCCACCGCGACGCCCCGCGGGCGCGGGAGCGGTCGATCCCGCAGTTGGTGACGATCGCGCCGTAGCCGGGCAGGCGGAGCTGGCCCCCGTGCGTGTGGCCGGCGAGCACGAGGTCGTACCCGTCGGCGGCGAAGGCGTCGAGCACCCGCGGCTCGGGGGAGTGGGTCAGGCCGAGGCGCAGGTCGCACGGCTCGTCGACGGGGCCGGCGATGCGGTCGTGGTCGTCGCGCCCGATGTGCGGGTCGTCGACCCCGGCGACGGCGACCCGCAGGCCGCCGACGTCGAGGGTGTGGCGGGTGTGGGTGGCGTCGACCCAGCCCCGCTCCAGGAACGCGGCCCGCAGGTCGCGCCACGGCAGCTCCGGCCCGAGCACGCGGTGCTGCGGGCGGAAGAGGTAGTCCGAGGGGTTCTTGGGGCGCGGGCCGTGGTAGTCGTTGCTGCCCCAGACGACGACCCCGGGCCGGTCGAGCAGGCCGCCGAGGGCGCGCAGCACCTCGGGTACGGCGCGGGTGTGGGACAGGTTGTCGCCGGTGTCGACCACGAGGTCCGGCTCGAGCGCCGCGAGGCCCTCGACGAAGCGGCGCTCGAGGCGCTGCCCGGGCCGCAGGTGCAGGTCCGAGACGTGCAGCACCCGCAGCGTGCGGCCGGCCGCGGTCACGGGGTCGAGGACCTCGAGCCGGGCGCGCCGCAGCGCGAACCACTGGCGCTCGACGCCGACGGCGTAACCGAGGCCGAGCGCGCCGGCCGCGACCGTCCCGGCGCCGGCCCGCAGGGCCGTCCGCGCGAGCGTGCGTCCGGTCCCGCTCATCCGCCCGCTCCCGGCACGCCCCCGGCCAGCGGCGGCGGTCCGGTCGGCACGCCCGGCGGGGACGGCACGGTGCCGGTGGAGACCTGCAGTGTGATCACCTGGTCGGGCAGCACCGACCCGCGGGGGTTCTGCCCGACGACGGTGCCCGCGGGCGCCCGGTTGCCGACCTGGACCACCTGCACCTGCAGGCCCGCGTCGCGCAACTCGGCCGTGGCGTCGTCGGCCTGGTCGCCGATGACCTCGGGCACCTGCTCGTTGGTGCCGCCCTGCAGGTAGCGCGGGCTCGTCGGGGGCAACGGGGCGACGGGCAGCCCGGCGAAGACCGGGTTCATCGCCCGGTACCACGTTCGCGCCGGTGTGGTGCCGCCGAAGAGGTTGCCGTCACTGCACGGGAAGGGCGGGCTGTCACCGCCCCCGGCGCACAGCGTCCGCGGGGACGAGGAGTCGTCGAAGGTGATGACCGCACCCGAGAGCTGCTGGGTGAAGCCCACGAACGCCGCGGAGCGGTTGTTCTGCGTGGTGCCGGTCTTGCCCGACATCGGGCGGTTCCAGCCGTTGGCGCCGGCCGCGGCCGCCGAGGTGCCGCCGGGCTGGTCGTCCTTGCTCAGCCCGGTCATCAGGGTGTCGGCGAGGGCGGGGTCCACCACCTGCTCGCAGGGCTGCTCGGCGACGGGCACGGCCGCGCCGGTGGCGTCGGTGATCCCCTCGATCGGCGAGGGCGGGCACCACATCCCGCTCGAGCCGAGCGTCGCGCCGACGTTGGCGAGCTCGAGCGGGCTGGTCGGCGTGACGCCGAGCGTGAACGAGCCCTGGTTCTGCTCGCGGACGGTGTCGGCGATGGAGACGCCGTCGGGACCCGGCTCGGCGAGCGAGCGCATGCCGAGGCGCACGGCCATGTCGACCACGGGCGCCACGCCGGTGGTCTCCATCAGCTTGACGAAGCCGGTGTTCGGCGACTGCGCGAGCGCGTCGGTCATGCTCAGGACGGGGGCGAGCCCCTCCTCGGCGTTGCGCACGGGGAACGGGTTGCCCGCGCCGTCGCGGTAGATCGGCGACGCGTAGCCGTCCGGCGGGATCGGCATCTGGTAGTTGATGCCCAGCCCGGCCTGCAGGGCGGCCGCCGCCGTGAAGATCTTGTAGGTGGAGCCCGCGCCGAGGTTCACCGGCTCCCACGGCAGCCCGTAGCTGGTCTGCAGCGCGTCGCCGTTCACGCCGAAGACGCGGTTGGCGCCCATCGCGACGACGCGGTGACGGTCGCGGCCGGGCTGGACCGTGGCCATGACGTCGGCGACGTTGCGCTGCTGGGCGGGGACCTCGCCGACCAGGGCCTGCTGCATCGCGTTCATCGCGTTGCGGTCCAGCGTCGTGCGGATCGTGTAGCCGGCGCGGTTGAGCTGCTCGGACGAGATGCCGGCCTCGCCGAGGTAGTCGACCACGTACTTGCAGAAGAACGCGGCGTTGCCCGCGCCGGTGCAGCCGTTGGCCGGCGTGGCGAGCGGCTGGACGATCCCCAGCGGGTCGGACGCGGCCTGCTGCGCCTGCTGCTGGCTGATCATGCCCTGGCCGAGCATCTGGCTGATGACCTCGTTGCGGCGGCCGGTGGCGGCCTGCGGGTGGCGCACGGGGTCGAACTGCGTCGTCGACTGGACCATGCCGGCGAGCAGGGCGGCCTGCGAGATCGTCAGGCGCTCGGGCGTGGTGTTGAAGTAGGTGCGGGCGGCGGCGGCCACGCCGTAGGAGTTGTTGCCCAGGAAGACGATGTTCAGGTAGCGCTCGAGGACCTCGTCCTTGGCCTCCTGCTTGGTCCGCCCCGCGGCGAGCTGGCGCTCGAGCTGCAGGGCGACGCGGACCTCGCGCAGCTTGCGGGCGTAGGTGGGCTCGGTGGCCTGCAGCCGCTCGGACTCGGTCTGCGCGGTGACGTAGAGCTGGTAGTTCTTGATGTACTGCTGGGTCAGCGTCGACGCGCCCTGCTGGGTGGAGCCGGCCGACTGGTTGGTGACCAGCGCGCGCAGCGTGCCGGTCCAGTCGACGCCGTCGTGCTCGTAGAACCGGCGGTCCTCGATGGCGACGATCGCGCCGCGCATGGCGGGCGACATCTGCTGCAGCGAGACCGGCGTGCGGTTCTGCTCGTAGAGGTAGGCGATCGGGGCGCCCTGGTTGTCGGTCACCGTCGTGACGCCGGGGAGCTGGCCCGCGGCGAGGTCCGACGACGTGGCGTTGACGGTGTCGCTGGCGTCGTTGGAGAGCAGCCCCAGCCCGCCGGCGAACGGGAACGCCATCCCGGCCACGATCACGCCCGCGACCAGGCAGATCGCCAGGAGCTTGGTGATGGGACGCACCTTGGTCCCGATGGTCCGATCGCCCCTCGCCACGGCGACGAGGGTACGCGAGAGGGGGTCAAGGCCCCGTCGGTGAGGACCCGCGCGCCGGGCGCAGGTGGGCACGGATCGTGACGGATCCTTCCGATTCCCCCCGATTCGATTGTGAGGGGAACCGTCCGCTCATACAGTGCGTCGAACCCCCATGACGGGCCCGGTGCGCCCGGGGACGGATCCGGAGCGCACCCGTGGAGCACACCTGCGGGGAGGTGTGTCCGCGGACGGGGGCCCGCACGGGGAACAGAGGGTGGGGACGGGACGTGACAGCTGAGTCGATGCCCACGTCGGACTGGCGGCACTCCGCACGCTGCCGCGACGAGGATCCGGAGACCCTCTTCGTGCAGGGGGCGATGCAGCGCGACGCGCGCGAGGTCTGCAAGGCCTGCCCGGTGCGCACCGAGTGCCTGGCCCACGCGCTCGACAACCGCATCCGCTTCGGCGTCTGGGGCGGCATGACCGAGCGCGAGCGGCGCGCGGTGCTCAAGCGCCGCCCGGACGTCGTGTCCTGGGCCGCGCTGCTCGAGTCCGCCCGTCGTGCGGCCGCGGCGAGCCCCGCGGCCAACCCGGACGTCCCGTCGGACCGCCGGCGCGCGGCCGCCCGCCGCGAGGCTGCCGAGCCGGCC
>NZ_BAABHO010000105.1:0-5042 GCF_039542135.1 Actinomycetospora chlora | reverse complement strand
GGCCGCCGCCCGGCGCCCCGCGCGGCCCGCAGGGCCCCCCGCCGACGCGCTCGGCGCCGCCGGGCGGTGGCGGTCCCGGTCCGGCCGGTCCGCCGCAGGCCCCCCACGACGGCGGTCTGCCGCCCGGCTGGCGCCCCGTGCCCCCCTCGCAGAACCCGACGCACCACCACGACCAGGACGGCTTCCCCAGCGAGGCGCCGACCGTGGCCAACGGCGCCGCGGTCCGGGCCGACGCGCCCGACGGGGCCACCCGCGCGACGAGCGCCGCCACCGCCACGGCTGCCCGGCGCAGCGCGGTCGGCACGGTGACGCCGCCCGAGGGCCGCGAGACCACCCGCGAGCCCCGCCTGCTCACCCACGACACCGCACGACCCACCCGCACCGGGGAGGACCGCACGCGCGCCACCCCGACCCGCGCGGGGTCGCCGGGCTCGACGTCCACCCGCGCCGCCATGGCCGCCGGCGGGCTGTCCGGCACGGCCGTCGCGCCCGCCCCCACCCGCCGCGGCGGGCGTGGCGGCGGCGGGGACGACGACCCGCCGCGCGGCCGCGGCGGCGGGGCCGCCGCGGCCGACCCGAGCCGGCGGCGCTGGCGGCGCATCCGCCGCACCACCTACCTGGTCGTCGGGCTCGTGGTGCTCGGCCCGATCCTCGCCTTCGCGATCGGCTGGATCTTCTTCCGCGTCCCGACGCCGGACGACGCCTTCAACAACCAGGTCGCGACGATCTCGTACGCCGACGGCTCCTCGCTGGCGTCGCTCGTGCCCGAGGGCGGCAACCGCATCAAGGTGCCGATCACGCAGGTGCCCCTGCACGTCCAGCAGGCGGTGCTCTCGGCCGAGGACCGCTCGTTCTACTCCAACCTCGGGTTCGACCCCGTCGGCATCCTGCGCGCGACCTGGAACCAGGCGACGGGCGGCACCGGTGGCGGGTCGACGATCACCCAGCAGTACGTCAAGAACGTGCTGGTGGGCGACGAGTACTCGCTGTGGCGCAAGTACAAGGAGGTGGTCATCGCCGCCAAGATCTCCCAGCAGCAGAGCAAGGAGGAGATCCTCGGCAACTACCTCAACTCGATCTACTTCGGCCGCGGCGCCTACGGCATCCAGTCCGCGGCGCAGGCGTACTTCAACAAGGACGTCTCGCAGCTCTCGGTCTCCGAGGGGGCGATGCTCGCCGGGCTGATCCAGTCGCCCTCGCGGTGGGACCCGGCGGTCGACCGCGGCATGAGCGAGCAGCGCTGGAACTTCGTGCTCGACGGCATGGTCAGCCAGAACTGGCTGCCGGCCGCGGAGCGCCGCGCGCAGGTCTTCCCGGCGGCGATCCCGCCGCAGCCGCGCCGCAGCGGCATCCCGGACAACGATCGCGGCCACATCGTCTCGGCGGTGCGCGACGAGCTGAACTCCTACGGGATCACCGAGCAGCAGGTGAACCAGGAGGGCCTGCAGGTCACCACCACCATCGACGACCGGATGCAGCAGGAGGCCGCCGACTCGGTCGAGCGACGCCTGCGCGGCCAGCCGGGCAACCTGCGCTCGTCGCTGGTGTCGGTCGACCCGCGCACCGGCGCCGTGCTCGCCTACTACGGCGGCCAGGACGGCTCCGGGTTCGACTACGCCCAGACGCAGCGCCAGCCCGGCTCGTCGTTCAAGCCGTTCGTGCTGCTCGCCGGTCTCGAGCGCACCCCGCCGATCGGGCTGGGCACGACGTTCGACGGGTCGAGCCCGCAGACGATCGCGGGTACGGAGATCGAGAACTCCGAGGGCGAGAGCTGCCCGAACTGCGACCTGCGCACGGCGATGACGCAGTCGATCAACACGGTCTTCTACCAGCTCGGTGTCCAGGTCGGCCCCCAGCGCGTGGCCGACGCCGCGCACCAGGCCGGGGTGTCGGCGCCGCTCGCGGCCCCCAGCGGCGGTATCTCGCTGGGTGACCGCGAGGTCCGCCCGACCGACATGGCGGCGGCGTACGCGACCTTCGCCGCGGACGGCGTCTACCACCGTCCGCACCTGGTCAGCCGCGTCACCACCGCCGACGGCCGGGTGCTGTTCGACGCGGGCGCGCCGGCCGGCGAGACGCGCATGACCCAGCAGCTCGCCCGCAACGTCACCGAGGCGATGCTGCAGGTGGCCGACCACTCGGGCGTGCCGCTGTCCGGCGGCCGGCCGGTGGCGTCGAAGACCGGCACGGTGCAGTCCTCGGTGGAGGGCCAGAACAACGACGCGTGGATGGTCGGCTTCACGCCGCAGGTGTCCACGGCGGTCTGGGTCGGCACCGACGACAACACGCCGATCAAGGACCGGAGCGGGAAGCCGATCTACGGCCGCGCCCTGCCCGGCCAGATCTGGCAGGGCTACATGAACGACGCCCTGCGCGGTGAGCCCGTCCAGCAGTTCTCCGACTTCCGGCCCATCGGCACCCCGCCCCAGACGACCCCCACCGCGCCCCCGGACCAGCCCGGCTGCGTCGAGGGCCAGCCCTGCCCGCCGCAGGGTGACCAGGGCCAGCAGGGCGGCGACCAGGGCGGTGGCGACCAGGGTCAGCAGCAGGGCGGCGACCAGGGCGGACAGCAGGGCGGCCAGGACGGTGGCGGCGGCCAGGGCGGCGGCGGCCAAGGTGGCGGCGACGGTGGCGGCGGCCAGGGTGGCGGCGGCCAGGGCGGCGGTGGCGGCCAAGGTGGCGGCGACGGTGGCGGTGGTGGTGACGGCGGCGGAGGCGGCGGTGGCGGCCTCTTCTGACGCCGACCGCCCGCTGTCGGGGCCCGCGTGACCGGCGCCCCCACCCGTGCCGGGGCCACGACCACCGGCCGGGCCCGGGCCCACGACCCGGCGTCACTGGGCCCGGACCAGCGGGTGCGGCCCACCCAGGAGGACCCGTTCGTCGCGTCGCTGTCATCGGTCGTCGGCGGCCCGCTCGGCGAGCACGCGGTGGCCGGGCGCGCCCGGTTCTTCACGCCGCTGCGCGCGGTGCTGCTGCTCGGCGTCGTCGTGCTCGCCCTCGCGTGGTTCGCGAAGGCACCGTGCCTGCAGCAGTACCCGGGCGAGCGGGGGCTCGAGCTCGACTGGCGCGACGGGCGCCAGTACGTCGCGATGTGCTACTCGGACACCGTCCCGCTGTACACCGCCGAGCGCCTCGACGTCGGGGGCGTGCCGTACGTGACGTCCTGGGTGGACCGGCGCGAGGACGGCAGCGAGCAGGTGCGTTACATGGAGTACCCGGTGCTCACCGGGTTCTTCCAGTGGGCCAACGCGCGTCTCGCCGACCTGTGGCTCGTCGGCGCGCAGGCCGGTGTCCTGCCCGGCGGGCTCGCGGTCGTCGTGTACTTCGACCTCTCCGCGGTCTGGCTCGCCCTCGCGTGGCTGGTGACGCTGTGGGCCCTGGTCCGGCTGCGACCCGGGCGACCGTGGGACGCGGCCATCGCGGCCGTCTCGCCCCTGGTCGCGGTGCACGCCTTCACCAACTTCGACACGCTCGCCGTCGCCGCGGCGACGCTCGGCATGCTCGCCTGGGCCCGGCGCCGGCCCGTGCTGGCCGGGGTGGTCCTCGGGATCGGGGCCGCGGCGAAGCTCTACCCGCTGTTCCTGCTGTTCCCCCTGCTGCTGCTCTGCCTGCGGGCGGGCCGGATGCGGTCCTGGTGGGCGGCGACGGCGGCCGGCGTCCTGAGCCTCGGGCTGGTCAACCTGCCCGTGGCGCTGGCGGCGCCCGCGGGCTGGTGGGAGTTCTTCCGGCTCAACGGCGACCGGGGCGCGGACCCGGACTCGCTCTACAACATCGTCGCCGGCCTGACGGGCTGGAGCGGCTTCGACGGCCCCCTCGCCCCCGGCCAGCCGCCCTCGGTGCTCAACGCCGTCAGCGCGGTCCTCTTCGCGGTCTGCTGCCTCGCGATCGGCGTCCTCGTCGTCCGGGCGCCGCGCCGGCCCCGGTTCGCGGCGATCGCGTTCCTCGTGATCGTCGCGTTCCTGCTGACGAACAAGGTCTGGAGCCCGCAGTACTCGCTGTGGCTCGTACCGCTGGCCGTCCTGGCCTACCCGCGGTGGCGCCCGCTCCTGGCGTGGATGGCGATCGACGCCCTGGTCTGGGTCCCGCGGATGTACTACTACCTCGGCACCGACGCGAAGGGCCTGCCGGCGCCGTGGTTCTACGGGGCGGTCCTGCTGCGCGACGTCGCGGTGCTGGCGATCGCGGCGCTGGTGCTGCGCTCGGTGCTGCGCCCCGAGCTCGACCCGGTGCGGACCCCCCGTGACCCGTCCTTCTCCCGCGGTCTCGACGACCCGGACGGCGGGGTGCTCGACGGCGCCCCCGACGACGCGCGGCGGCTGGCCCGGGCGGACGCGGTGCTCGACGCGGTGACCGGGCTCGTGGGCCGCCGTCGGCGCGAGCGGGGCGGAGATCGAGTCGCCCGATGAGGGCGACCCCGGGCGGCCGGGCGTGTCGCTCGGCGACGAGCTCGGCAGCCGGGTGAGGCTGCGCGTCACCACCGGGCGACACGCTCGTTGGGTCCCACGTGCCGCCGGGACGGCCCGCTCCCCCCACGAGGACCGCCCCGGCATTCCCCGGCTCCCGAGGAGAAGGTCCCCACATGGCGCTGCGCCCTTCCCGCCTGCTGTCGGCGGTCGTCGCGAGCGGGCTCGTCACGGGCTCGCTGCTGCTCGGTGCCGGCTCGGCCCTCGCCGCGCCGACCCCCACCCCGACCGACCCCGTGCAGGCACGGTGCGGCCAGACCGTCCGCGCGGAGCCGGGCCAGACCGTCCGGGTGGTCCCCGAGCTCGGGCTGCCGTTCGAGCGTGAGGTCCGGGCCGGGATGGACCCGATCACGCAGCTGATCGGCGGCGTCCTCTGCCGGGTGCAGGTGCAGGTCGTCGAGCCGGTGGCCGACCAGGTCGCCCAGGCGGCGCCGCCGCTGCGCCAGGCCACCGACACCGTGCGCCAGAACAGCGGGGCCGTCCTGGCCCCGTCGGCGCGGCCCCGTGCCGCGACGCCGGCCCCTGCCGCCACCCCCGCCCCGGCCGGGGCGCCGGCGTTCACCCCGCAGCAGGCCGCGG
>NZ_BAABHO010000104.1:0-5156 GCF_039542135.1 Actinomycetospora chlora | reverse complement strand
TGTCTTCCTAAGACCGCTTGGCCTCCGACTTGGGGCCGCCGCCGCGGCACCCCGGCCACCGCCGCGGCCACGCCCGCCGCGACCCCGGCCACCGCGGCCACCACCCTCGGGACGCCCGCCCTCGGGACGCCCGCCGCCCTCGGCCGCCGGCTCCTCCTCGTCGAGGCGCAGGGTCAGCGAGATGCGCTTGCGCTCCACGTCGACGTCGAGGACGCGCACGCGCACGACGTCCCCGGGCCCGACGACCGAGCGGGGGTCGGACACGAAGTCCTTCGACATCGCCGAGATGTGCACGAGGCCGTCCTGGTGCACGCCGACGTCGACGAACGCACCGAAGGCGGCGACGTTGGTGACCTGCCCCTCGAGGACCATGCCCGGCGTCAGGTCGGTGATCTGCTCGACGCCCTCGGCGAACTCGGCGGTGGTGAACTCGGGACGCGGGTCGCGGCCCGGCTTGTCGAGCTCGGCGATGATGTCGAGCACCGTCGGGCGCCCGACGCGCTCGTCGGTGAAGGCGTCGGGGTCGAGGCCCTGGAGCAGCGCGGTGTTGCCGATGAGCCCGTCGACGTCGGTGCCCGTCGCCGCCACGATGCGGTGCACCACCGGGTAGGACTCGGGGTGCACCGCGGAGCGGTCGAGCGGGTCGGCCGCGGCCGGGATGCGCAGGAAGCCCGCGCTCTGCTCGAAGGCTTTCGCGCCGAGACGGGGCACCTCCCGCAGCGCCGAGCGCGACGCGAACGGGCCGTGCTCGTCGCGGTAGCCGACGAGCGTCGTCGCGAGCCCGGCGCTGATGCCCGAGACGCGGCGCAGCAGCGGCGCCGAGGCGGTGTTGACGTCGACCCCGACGGCGTTCACGCAGTCCTCGACGACGGCGTCGAGCGAGCGCGACAGGGCCGTGCCGGCGATGTCGTGCTGGTACTGGCCGACGCCGATCGACTTCGGGTCGATCTTGACCAGCTCGGCGAGCGGGTCCTGCAGGCGGCGCGCGATCGAGACCGCACCGCGCAGCGAGACGTCCAGGTCGGGCAGCTCGGCGGACGCCTGCTCGGAGGCGGAGTACACCGACGCGCCCGCCTCGGAGACGACGGCCGCCGTGAGGCCGAGGTCGGGCTGGCGGGCGATGAGGTCGCGGACCAGCGCGTGGGTCTCGCGCGACGCCGTCCCGTTGCCGATGGCCACGAGCTCGACGCCGTGCTCGCGGGCCAGCTCGCCGATCCGCGTCCGCGAGGCCTCCCACTGCCGGCGCGGGACGTGGGGGTGAACCGTGTCGGTGGCGACCACCTTGCCGGTGCCGTCGACGACGGCCACCTTGACGCCGGTGCGCAGGCCCGGGTCGAGGCCCATCGTCGGGCGGGCGCCGGCCGGGGCGGCCAGCAGCAGGTCGCGCAGGTTGCCGGCGAAGACCAGCACCGCGCCCTCCTCGGCCACCTCGCGCAGCCGGACCCGCAGGTCGACCACGAGGCGGGACAGGATGCGCGTGCGCCAGGCCCAGCGGACGGCCTCGCCGAGCCAGCGGTCGGCCGGGCGTCCCCGGTCGGCGACGCCGACGGCCGCGGCGATGCGGGCGAGGTAGACCTCGCCGATCGCGGACTCGTCGTCGTCGGCGGCCAGCGGGTCGAGCGTGAGGGCGAGGACCTCCTCGGTCTCGCCGCGCAGCACCGCGAGGATGCGGTGCGAGGGCAGGCGGGTGAACTTCTCGTCGAAGGCCGCGTAGTCGGAGAACTTCGCCGCGGCGGTGTCGCCCTCCCCGCCGCGACCGTCGCGGTAGACGGCCGTGAGCCGCCCGCGCCGCCACATCTGCTCGCGCAGCTCGCCGACGAGGTCGGCGTCCTCGGCCCAGCGCTCGACGAGGATCGCGCGGGCGCCCTCGAGGGCGGCGTCGCGGTCGGGCACACCGTGGTCCGGGTCGACGTAGCTGCCCGCGGCCGTGCGCGGGATGTGCGTCGGGTCGGACAGCAGGGCGTCGGCGAGCGGCTCCAGGCCCGCCTCGCGGGCGATCTGCGCCTTGGTGCGCCGCTTCGGCTTGAACGGGAGGTAGACGTCCTCCAGGCGGCTCTTGGTCTCCGCGCCGAGGATGCGGGCGGCGAGCTCGCCGTCGAGCTTCCCCTGCGCGCGCACCGACTCGAGCACCGCCGCGCGACGGTCCTCGAGCTCGCGCAGGTAGGTCAGGCGCTCCTCGAGCGTGCGCAGCTGGGCGTCGTCGAGCCCGCCCGTCGCCTCCTTGCGGTAGCGGGCGACGAACGGGACGGTCGCGCCACCGTCGAGCAGCTCGACCGCCGCCGTGACCCGGCCCTCGCCGACGCCGAGCTCGTCGGCGATGCGGCGGGTCACCGGGGGCAGCACCGCGTCCGTGCCGTCGGGGGCCGAGGAGTCCGTGACGGTCGCCGTCGCATCGCTCACGGCCGCCATCGTGCCCGACGCCCCGACGCGCGCGCGATCCGGTTGGTCGGGTTCCGGATCGGCCGGGGTGTCAGCCGGCGAGGGACGCCAGGGCTGCGTGGACGAGCGTGCGGACGCCGACCGGCAGAGCGCGCTCGTCGAGGTCGAACGTCGGCTGGTGGATGTCGGACATCTCGCCGACGCCGGACCACACGCCGAGCCGGCCCATCGCGCCGGGGACGTGCTCGAGGTACCAGCCGAAGTCCTCGCCGCCGCTGGACTGCTCGGTGCCGACGGCCGCGTCGAGGCCGTTCGCCCGCTGGGCGGCGAGCGCGAGCAGGTCCGCGGAGACGGCGTCGTTGACCACCGGCGGGACGCCCCGGCGGTGCTCGAGGACGTAGCCGACGCCGGTCGGCGCCAGCAGGGCGGTGACGAGCGAGCGCACCAGCGGCTCGAGCTCGTTCCACGTCGCGTGCTGGGCGGTGCGCAGGGTGCCCGCGAGCACGCCCTGCTGCGGGACGGCGTTGGCGGCGTGACCGGCCCCGACCGTGCCCCACACGAGGACCGTGCCCGAGCGCGGGTCGACCCGGCGCGAGAGCAGGTCCGGCAGGCCGGTGATCACCGTGCCGAGCGCGTGCACGAGGTCCGCGGTGAGGTGCGGGCGCGAGGTGTGCCCGCCCGGCGAGGTCAGGCGCAGCTCGAGCATGTCGCACGCCGAGGTGATGGCGCCCGTGCGCGTGCCGACCCGGCCGACCTCGAGCCGCGGGTCGCAGTGCAGCGCGAAGATGCGGTCGACGCCCTCGAGGGCATCCGCGGCGATCGCGTCGAGCGCGCCGCCGGGCTGCACCTCCTCGGCGGGCTGGAAGATCAGCCGCACGCGGCCGGGCAGCGCGGGCGCCGACGCGAGCGCGAGGCCGGCGCCGAGCAGCATCGCCGTGTGGGCGTCGTGGCCGCACATGTGGGCCACGCCGGGCACGCGCGAGGCGTAGGGGGCGTCGGACTGCTCCTGCAGCGGCAGGGCGTCGAGGTCGGCCCGCAGCGCCACGGTGCGGGGTCCCGCGCCGATGTCGCACACCAGGCCGGTGCCCGGCAGCAGCCGCGGCGACAGGCCGGCGGCGGCGAGCGTCTCGGCGCAGAGCCGGGTGGTCTCGTGCTCGCGGCGGGCCAGCTCGGGCCGCCGGTGCAGCGCGCGGCGCCAGGTGACCACGTCGTCGGCGTGGTCGGCGAGCCACCGATCGATCCACTCCGGGCCGTTGCCCGCGCCGAGGTCGGCCACGTGGGCCGGCACCGGACGAGGCTCCGCCAGAGTCATCGAACACACCTCCCGTGTCGGACACGTGATGTGCCCGACTGTCCGGCCCAGCATGCCTGCGCCGGACGGCGGTTGCGGTCTCCCGGCGCGCCCTCGCGCCGAGGGGTCGCGACCGCGCTGTGTGCGGCGGCCGGCGACCGGGCCCGATCCGACGAGCGGACGATCGGCGCAGGTCACCGGCGTCACGGGCCGTTGCCCGGCGCGCGGGGCCCGCCCGTCGCAGGGGACGTACCACCGGGTACCCCGGGGGCGGTGAGTCCAACGGTCGGCGTTGCCATGATGGTCGGGTGAGTCCCGCAGCCCCGGATGCACCTGGCGCCCCCGGCCCGCGCCGGATCGTCGGGCGCTACCGCCTCGAGCACGAGCTCGGCCGCGGCGCCATGGGCACGGTGTGGTCGGCCTACGACGAGGTGCTGCACCGCCCGGTCGCGGTCAAGGAGGTGCGGCTCTCGTCGGTCCCGGTGGGTGAGCGCGCGATCGTCCGGGAGCGGACGCTGCGCGAGGCCCGGGCGACCGCGATGCTCAGCCACCCCAACGTCGTGACGCTCTACGACGTCGTCGAGGTGGCCTCCGAGCCCTACGTCGTCATGGAGCTGCTGCCCTCGCGCAGCCTCGCGAGCTACATCGGCGAGCGCGGCACGCTGACCCAGCCGCAGGCCGCGGAGATCGGCTCGGCCGTGGCCTCGGCGCTGCAGACCGCGCACCGCGCCGGCATCACCCACCGCGACGTCAAGCCCGGCAACGTCCTCATCGGCGAGAACGGGCAGATCAAGCTCACCGACTTCGGCATCGCCCGCAACGCCGCCGAGCAGTCGATGACGCAGACCGGCACCGTGCTCGGCTCGCCGCCCTACATCGCGCCCGAGGTGGCGATGGGCCGCGCCGTCGGGCCGGCCGCCGACCTCTGGGGCCTCGGCGCCACCCTCTTCGCCTGCATCGAGGGCCGCCCGCCCTACGACGCGGGCGACCCGGTCGGCACCGTCACCGAGGTCGTGCACGGCGACGTGCCCGTGCCGTCGGGCCGCGGGCCGGTGGTGGACGTCATCCGCGGCCTGATGGTCAAGGACCCGGCGCTGCGGATGCCGCTCGCCGCGGTGCGCCGGCGCCTGCGCCCGCTGCTCTCCGACCCGGAGGGCCCGGTGCTCGCGACGCCGTCGGCACCCCGCACGGCCGCGTTCCGCCTGCCGGCGCCCGGCGCGCCGAGCGACCAGGCGGGCCTCATCCCGGCGTCGCCGGACACCGGCCCGCCGCGCCCGCGGGGCCCGGCGGGGACGCTCGTCGAGGGCTCGCCGGACGCGCCGCCGCGGCCCCGGCCATCCCCCGGTCCCCGCACCGGGCCGGAGGCGACGCCGGCCGCGGCGGCGGGCGCCCGGGCGGCGGGCGACCCGCCGGCCGAGGTGCCCGAGCCCGCCGGGGACGCCGCCGCGGCGCCCCCCGAGGTGGCCGAGGTCGCCGGGGGCGCCCG
>NZ_BAABHO010000103.1:0-5496 GCF_039542135.1 Actinomycetospora chlora | reverse complement strand
GGTGGGGGTGGTCGGGTGTTCCGGCGGTGTCCTACTCTCCCACGACCTGGCGGTCGCAGTACCATCGGCGCTGGAGGGCTTAGCTTCCGGGTTCGGGATGGGTCCGGGCGTTTCCCCTCCGCTGTGACCACCGGAACACCCCACCACCCCCACCGTGTGGGCCTGGGTGGGCCCACCGTGTGGGGTGGGGTGTGTGGTCGTTGGGATATGCACAGTGGACGCGAACAGCAGTGGTTTCGTTACGTGCGCTTTTGTTTGCCGGTGTTGCTGACACGTCGTGATGTCTTGACGTGTGTGTGGGCAAGTCCTCGGCCTATTAGTACCAGTCCACTGAACGCCTTGCGGCGCTTACATGTCTGGCCTATCAACCCACTGGTCTGGTGGGGGCCTTAACCCTCGAAGGGGTGGGAGACCTCATCTTGGAACGGGCTTCCCGCTTAGATGCCTTCAGCGGTTATCCCTTCCGAACGTAGCCAACCAGCCGTGCCCCTGGCGGGACAACTGGCACACCAGAGGTTCGTCCGTCCCGGTCCTCTCGTACTAGGGACAGCCTTCCTCAAGTCTCCTGCGCGCGCGGCGGATAGGGACCGAACTGTCTCACGACGTTCTAAACCCAGCTCGCGTACCGCTTTAATGGGCGAACAGCCCAACCCTTGGGACCTACTCCAGCCCCAGGATGCGACGAGCCGACATCGAGGTGCCAAACCATGCCGTCGATATGGACTCTTGGGCAAGATCAGCCTGTTATCCCCGGGGTACCTTTTATCCGTTGAGCGACACCCCATCCACATGGAGGTGCCGGATCACTAGTCCCGACTTTCGTCCCTGCTCGACCCGTCGGTCTCACAGTCAAGCTCCCTTGTGCACTTGCACTCGACACCTGGTTGCCGACCAGGCTGAGGGAACCTTTGGGCGCCTCCGTTACCCTTTGGGAGGCAACCGCCCCAGTTAAACTACCCACCAGGCACTGTCCCTGGACCAGATCATGGTCCGAAGTTAGATGCCCAATTCGACCAGAGTGGTATTTCAACGTTGACTCCACCCTCACTGGCGTGAGGGCTTCCCAGTCTCCCACCTATCCTACACAAGCCGAACCGAGCACCAATACCAAGCTGTAGTGAAGGTCCCGGGGTCTTTCCGTCCTGCCGCGCGTAACGAGCATCTTTACTCGTAGTGCAATTTCGCCGAGTCTGTGGTCGAGACAGCGGGGAAGTCGTTACGCCATTCGTGCAGGTCGGAACTTACCCGACAAGGAATTTCGCTACCTTAGGATGGTTATAGTTACCACCGCCGTTTACTGGCGCTTAAGTTCTCAGCTTCACCTTGCGGTTAACCGGTCCCCTTAACGTTCCAGCACCGGGCAGGCGTCAGTCCGTATACATCGTCTTGCGACTTCGCACGGACCTGTGTTTTTAGTAAACAGTCGCTTCCCCCTGGTCTCTGCGGCCCCACCCCGCTAACCCGCAAGGGGTTTCACGGGACAGGGCCCCCCTTCTCCCGAAGTTACGGGGGCATTTTGCCGAATTCCTTGACCACAGTTCGCTCGAACGCCTCGGTATTCTCTACCTGACCACCTGTGTTGGTTTGGGGTACGGGTCGCGTAGGAACTCGCTAGAGGCTTTTCTCGGCAGCATGGGATCACTCTGCTTCGCCTCAAACGGCTATGCGTCACGTCTCAGCCTTGGTGGTGTACGGATTTGCCTGTACACCGGCCTACACGCTTGCACCAGCACTACCACTAGCTGGCGGAGCTGCCCTCCTGCGTCACCCCATCGCTTGGCTACTACCAGGCGGGGTCCCGCGCTCCCCCCGAGCTGCTCCCGAAGGAGACAGCCGGGGTTCGGGCGGTTAGCACACCAGGCCTGGCCAGGGACGCGCCTACACGAGCACGGGAATATCAACCCGTTGTCCATCGACTACGCCTGTCGGCCTCGCCTTAGGTCCCGGCTCACCCTGGGCGGAAAAACCTGGCCCAGGAACCCTTGGTCATCCGGCGGCAGAGTTTCTCACTCTGCTATCGCTACTCATGCCTGCATTCTCACTCACACGGGCTCCACGGCTGGATCACTCCGCCGCTTCACCGCCCGCATGACGCTCCCCTACCCAACACCACCACCAGCTACTGCCACTACAGCAGAGCAGTGTTCACATGGCGTTGCCGCGGCTTCGGCGGTGCGCTTGAGCCCCGCTACATTGTCGGCGCAGGACCACTTGACCAGTGAGCTATTACGCACTCTTTCAAGGGTGGCTGCTTCTAAGCCAACCTCCTGGTTGTCTGGGCGATCCCACATCCTTTCCCACTTAGCGCACGCTTAGGGGCCTTAGCCGGCGATCTGGGCTGTTTCCCTCTCGACGACGAACCTTATCGCCCGCCGTCTCACTGCCGCGCTCACGCTCACCGGCATTCGGAGTTTGGCTGACTTCAGTAAGCTTGTAGGCCCCCTAGGCCAACCAGTGCTCTACCTCCGGTGAGTACCACGCGACGCTGCACCTAAATGCATTTCGGGGAGAACCAGCTATCACGGAGTTTGATTGGCCTTTCACCCCTACCCACAGCTCATCCCCCAGGTTTTCAACCCTGGTGGGTTCGGGCCTCCACGCCGTCTTACCGGCGCTTCACCCTGGCCATGGGTAGATCACCCCGCTTCGGGTCTAGAGCACGCGACTACAGATCGCCCTGTTCGGACTCGCTTTCGCTACGGCTACCCCTCGACGGGTTAACCTCGCCACGTACCGCTAACTCGCAGGCTCATTCTTCAAAAGGCACGCCATCACAAGAACAAAGCTTGCTCTGACGGCTTGTAGGCACACGGTTTCAGGTACTGTTTCACTCCCCTCCCGGGGTACTTTTCACCTTTCCCTCACGGTACTCGTCCGCTATCGGTCACCAGGGAGTATTTAGGCTTACCGGGTGGTCCCGGCAGATTCACAGCGAATTTCACGGGCTCGCTGCTACTCGGGCACGCCACAACGCATGCTCGCAGTGTTTTCGCCTACGGGGGTCTCACCCTCTACGCCGACGCGTCCCAACGCCTTCGACTAACACCACGAACACCCGCACCACCACGGCAGCAGTGATACGTGACGCCCCACAACACCCCACCAGCAACGCCTGCCGGCTCTCACACTGGCGGGGTTTAGCCTCATCCGCTTTCGCTCGCCACTACTCACGGAATCACTGTTGTTTTCTTCTCCTGCGGGTACTGAGATGTTTCACTTCCCCGCGTTCCCTCCCACCGTCCTATACATTCAGACAGCGGTGACACCCCATGACGGGTGCCGGGTTTCCCCATTCGGACACCCTCGGATCAACGCTCGGTTGACAGCTCCCCGAGGACTATCGCGGCCTCCCACGTCCTTCATCGGCTCCTGGTGCCCAGGCATCCACCGTGCGCCCTTGACAACTTGACCAACACACACATCAAGAAATCACGACACAAATGTGCACAGAAACAAAAGATGCTCGCGTCCACTGTACAATTCTCAACGACCACACGAACCAACACCCACAACCCCCCACCAGGGGGAAGGGGTGCTGACCGTCCCCAAGAAAACAACCCGACCCGAAGACCGGAACGTTGTCCTCTCAGGACCCAACAGTGTGCCGACCCACGACCACAACAACAGCTGCGACCGGGAACGTCTGGTGTTTCCACTTTTCTCGAGCAACCCCACTCCCACGACCCGGACCAGAAGTCCGGGCCAGGTACTCGGGGCCCTCCACCACCCACCGGGAACGCGCAGGACACTCGCCTGTGAACAACCCCGGAAGACGGTGTTCGGTGAAGCTCCTTAGAAAGGAGGTGATCCAGCCGCACCTTCCGGTACGGCTACCTTGTTACGACTTCGTCCCAATCGCCAGTCCCACCTTCGACCGCTCCCCCCCTGACGGGTTGGGCCACGGGCTTCGGGTGTTACCGACTTTCGTGACGTGACGGGCGGTGTGTACAAGGCCCGGGAACGTATTCACCGCAGCGTTGCTGATCTGCGATTACTAGCGACTCCGACTTCACGGGGTCGAGTTGCAGACCCCGATCCGAACTGAGACCGGCTTTACGAGATTCGCTCCACCTCACGGCTTCGCAGCCCTCTGTACCGGCCATTGTAGCATGTGTGAAGCCCTGGACATAAGGGGCATGATGACTTGACGTCATCCCCACCTTCCTCCGAGTTGACCCCGGCAGTCTCCCATGAGTCCCCACCATTACGTGCTGGCAACATAGGACAAGGGTTGCGCTCGTTGCGGGACTTAACCCAACATCTCACGACACGAGCTGACGACAGCCATGCACCACCTGCACACCAGCCACAAGGGAACGCCCATCTCTGGACGCGTCTAGTGCATGTCAAACCCAGGTAAGGTTCTTCGCGTTGCATCGAATTAATCCACATGCTCCGCCGCTTGTGCGGGCCCCCGTCAATTCCTTTGAGTTTTAGCCTTGCGGCCGTACTCCCCAGGCGGGGCGCTTAATGCGTTAGCTGCGGCACGGAACCCGTGGAATGGACCCCACACCTAGCGCCCAACGTTTACGGCATGGACTACCAGGGTATCTAATCCTGTTCGCTACCCATGCTTTCGCTCCTCAGCGTCAGTATCGGCCCAGAGACCCGCCTTCGCCACCGGTGTTCCTCCTGATATCTGCGCATTTCACCGCTACACCAGGAATTCCAGTCTCCCCTGCCGAACTCTAGTGATGCCCGTATCGACCGCACGCCCAGAGTTAAGCCCCAGGTTTTCACGGCCGACGCGACACACCGCCTACGAGCTCTTTACGCCCAATAATTCCGGACAACGCTCGCACCCTACGTATTACCGCGGCTGCTGGCACGTAGTTGGCCGGTGCTTCTTCTCGACCTACCGTCAGCCCACCAAAAAGATGGACCTTCGTCGATCGCGAAAGAGGTTTACAACCCGAAGGCCGTCATCCCTCACGCGGCGTTGCTGCGTCAGGCTTCCGCCCATTGCGCAAGATTCCCCACTGCTGCCTCCCGTAGGAGTCTGGGCCGTGTCTCAGTCCCAGTGTGGCCGATCACCCTCTCAGGCCGGCTATCCGTCGTCGCCTTGGTAGGCCATCACCCCACCAACAAGCTGATAGACCGCGGGCCCATCCCCCACCGAAAAAACTTTCCACCACCAGACATGCATCCAATGGTCCTATCCGGTATTAGACCCAGTTTCCCAGGCTTATCCCGAAGTGGAGGGCAGGTCACCCACGTGTTACTCACCCGTTCGCCGCTCGTGTACCCCGAAGGGCCTTACCGCTCGACTTGCATGTGTTAAGCACGCCGCCAGCGTTCGTCCTGAGCCAGGATCAAACTCTCCAACAAAAAACATTGGAACAAACAGTCCCAGCAAAAACACCCAACCCCACTGGCAAACAAGGAAGGGTGCACTCAAAGAAACCCCACGACACCACACCCACAAAGATGCAGCGCCGACGAGGACAAACACACCAAACATCGGCACACTGTTGAGTTCTCAAAGGACAACCACAC
>NZ_BAABHO010000102.1:0-5537 GCF_039542135.1 Actinomycetospora chlora | reverse complement strand
CGGACGGGCGGGGGCCTGCCGTGCGGACGCCTGCCGCGCGAGCCGCGCCGCGCCGACGTCGAGGCCGAGCGGCGTGGCGCGGTAGCCGTCGTGGCCGGCGGGACCGCGCTGTGCCGGGGCGTGCGACAGCACCGAGCCCAGGACGCGCGCGGCGACCGTGTCGAGCGCGGCCACCGCGGCCTCGACCTGCGAGCCGGCGGTGGTGCCGGCGCGCCCGACGAGCAGCGCGCCGTCCGAGCGGCTCGCGAGCACCGCGGCGTCGGCGACCGGCAGCAGCGGCGGGGCGTCGATGAGCACCAGGTCGTACTCGGCGTGCAGCAGCGTCAGGACCTCGCCCATCTGCCCCGAGGACAGCAGGTCGGTCGGGTCGGGCGGCAGGGTGCCGCAGACGACGACGTCGACCCCGGTGGCGCCCCAGCGCTGCACGACGTCGCCGAGGCGGGCGCGGCGGCCGAGCACGTCGGTGAGCCCGACGTCGGCGACGAGGCCGAGGCGGTCGGCGATGGTGGGGCGGCGCAGGTCGCCCTCGACGATGGCCACCCGCCCGGCACGGGCGAACGCGGCGGCCAGCGCGCACACCAGCGTCGTCTTGCCCTCACCGGGCACCGCGCTGGTGACCGTCACGAGCTTGTGGGGGCGGTCGACGTCGGCGAACTGCAGGTTGGTGCGCACGCGGCGCACGGCCTCCCCGAAGGCGGCGTCCTCGAGGGGGGCACCCGCCGTCACGGGCAGCGCCCCGAGCGGTGCCCCGCCGGCGAGCTTCGCGAGCTCGGCGGCGTCGCGCAGCGTCGTGTCGAGCGTCCCGCGCACCAGCGCCAGCGCCGCACCGCCGACGAGCCCGACGACGAACCCGACGACGAGGTCGACGGGGACCGACGGGCGGACCGGCTCGGTCGGCGCGGTGGCCGGGTCGACCACGTTGACGCTCACCGCGGGCGGGCTGCCCGGCACCCGCGAGGTCTCGAGCTCACCCACGACCGTCGTGAAGCGCGCGGCGATCGCGTCGGCCAGCGCGGCGGCCTGGGCGGGGTCGCCGTCCTCGACGGTGATCGACATGATCGTCGAGTTGGACGCCGTGGTGACGGCGACGTCCTCGGCGAGGTCGGTCGCGGCGCGGCCGGGCGCGAGCTGCTCGGTGACCGGGCCGAGCACGCGCTCGGACACCACGACCTGCGAGTACGAGGTGACGCGCTGCTGGGACAGCAGGCTGCCCTGGTACGCGGTGAGCGCGTTGCCGCTGCCGTCGGCGGCGGAGACGAACAGGCTCGTGGTCGCGCTGTAGGTGCGCGGGGTCAGGAAGGCGACGGCACCGGCGGCGAGGAGGCCGACGAGCACCCCCGCCACCAGCAAGAGCCAGCGCTCGCGCAGCGTGCGCAGCATCGACGTGACGGTCACGGACGGACTCCCCCGGAGGACGCGGCGAGCCCCGTGGGGATCGCCTCGGTGTCGGTGGACCGGGTGGGCGAGAGGGCGCGCATGCCGGCGATCACCGCGAACGGGACGTAGAGGTAGAGGTCGGTGAGGTGGTTCTCCACCGTCCCGACGAGCAGCCAGGTGGCGGCGGAGATGGCCATGACCAGAGGCAGCCCGCTGCCGGCCCGCCGCAACTCGACGGTCGGGCTCCGCTTCGCTGCGCCTCCCAGCACGGCGACGTCGGCCGCGACGAGCGCAGCCGTGGCGAGGAAGCCGAGCAGCAGCAGCGCACCGCCGGCGGCGAGGAGCTGGAGCCAGATGTTGTGGCCCTGCACCGCCACCTCGAGGCCGATGCCCTGCACGGGCGCGTGCGCGAAGTCCGCCCACGCCTGGGCGCCGAGCTGCTCGCGGACCTGGTTGCTCATGGCGGCGCTGTCGGCGCCGGCCAGGCGCAACCGCTCGGCGGCACCGCCGACGAGGTCGGGCGCGGAGACGACGACCACCACCGCGACGGCCGCGGCCAGCACGGCCAGCGGGGCCAGCCACGGCCGCGAGCGCCGGCGCAGCGCGAGGGTCACGAGGACGGCGGCGACGGCGGCGACGAGCCCGCCGCGCGACTCCGAGACGACCAGGCCGCCGACCATGACGAGACCGGCGGCCGCCCACCCCGCGGCCGGCCACGCCGTGCGGACGCGCGTGAGGCGCCAGACCACCACGGGCAGGGCCAGCGCGGTGGCGACGGCGAGGTGCGTGGGCTGCACGGTCAGGCCGGCCTCGCGGCCCCCGACGTCGACGAGGCCGCGCAGGCGGAGGCTGACGTGGGTGAGGCCGGCGTCGTCGGTGAGGGCCACGGCCGCGCTGACCGCGGCGCCCAGCGCCCACGCCGAGGCGAGCCGCCCGGGCAGGCCGGGGCGCAGCGGCGCGGCCAGGCAGACCGTCAGCGGCAGGGCGACGGCCGCGACGAGCCAGCCGATCGCCGTGACCAGCCCCGGCCACCCCGCCTCGGTGTGGGCCACCAGCTCCGCCGGCACGAACCGCGCGGCCAGGTAGCCCGGGCTCGGCGGGTGCACGAGCGTCGCCAGCGCGACGACGGTGATCGTGCCGCCGAGCACCCACACCCACGCCGGCACCACGACGCGGCGGCGCAGTACCAGCGCCCGGGTGCCCAGCAGCAGCAGCGCGAGGGCGAGCATCACCGGACCCGGCTTGAGGCCCGCGAACACCACCGCGTTCCAGGGCACCGTCGCCACCGCCCCGACGAGCAGGCCGACCCCGAGGGCGTCGACCCCGCGGGTGGCCACCACGAGCGCCGCGACCGCGACGAGCACCAGCGCGGTGAGGGGGACGGCGGGCGGCAGGCCGGTCAGGTCGCCGAGCGCGACGAGACCGGCCGCCAGCACCCCGATGCCGAGCAGGGCCGGCACGGCGGCGCGCAGGTCGACCGCGCTCCTCGTCCGGGCCGTCACCCGCCGGTCACCGCCAGGGCCCGGAGGTCGATCGCGTCGCGGTACACCTCGGTGATCGCCCCGACCCACGACGCCGCGGAGTACATCTCGGCGGCCACGACCCGGCAACGGTGGGCGAGCACGTCGTGCCGGGCGAGGACGGTGTCGAGCGCCGCCGCGACCTCGGTGGTGGTCGGCGTGCGCCCGACGACGACGCCGGTGCCGTAGCGCGCGATGTCGTCGGCGGCGCCGTTGCCCGCGCACGCGACCACGGGCGTCCCGGCGGCGATGGCCTCGAGGTAGGTCAGCGGCGGCCCGGCCTCGGGCCACTGGCTGGGGACGAGCACCCCGCGATAGTGCCCGGGCAGCGCGCGCACGACGTCGTGCGGGAGGGCGCCGAGGAACGCGACGTCCGGCCCCGCCGCCGCCTTCAGCTCCGCGGCCTGCTCGCCGTCGCCGACGACGTCCAGCCCGCGACCGGCGGGCCAGGCCGCCAGCAGCTCGGCCAGGCCCTTCTCCCCCGACAGGCGCCCGGCGAACAGCCAGCGCTCCTGGCCGTCCCGGGCCGCGGGGGCCGGCGGGTCGGGCACGAAGTTCGGGACGACCGCGAAGCGCTCCCGCCCGACCCCGGCGCCCGCGTACTCGTCGATCGTGCGCTCGGAGATGGCGACGAGGCGGTCGGCGCGGCGGACCACCGGGTGCACCGGCGCGCCGCCACGGTGCGCGACCGCGAGCGGCAGCGTCGCCAGCCGCGACCCGTGGTAGCAGCCGTGCCGCACGCCCGACCAGGGCGACCCGACGACGCAGTCGGTGCACCGGCGGCCCTCGCGGGTGAGCGTCCCGGCGGCGCAGAGCGGACGGAAGTTGTGCAGCGTCGCGACGAGCGGGCCCTCCCAGCGGTCCAGCCACCGGGTGCCGAAGTGCGGGTACAGGTTGTGCACGTGCACGACGTCGGGGGCCGCGCCGGCGAGCTCCGCGGTGGGGTCCGGGCCGTGGCCGGTGATCGTCGTGACGGCCGCCTCCACGGGCCACGTCGAGCGGGCCATGCGGTCGTCGGAGTGCTGCGCGACGACGGTGACGTCGTGCCCGTCCGCGCGCAGCGCCGCGACCTGCGCCGTCACCGCGACGTTCTCGCCGCTGGGGACGTCGGAGCGGTAGAAGCCGTGGACGATCGCGATCCTCACGAGGTGGTCCTCTTCTGCAGGAACACGAGGTGCATCGACCGCGCCGGCGCGGGGGTGACCGCCGCGAGGCGCCGGAACGCCGTCCACGCCAGCGCCGACCGGCCGGCGTAGGCGGGCTCGCTCTCGTGCGTGTAGCCGCAGTGCGCGAAGCGCGACGGCGGGAAGTACCGGCGCAGCGCCGCGGTGGTGTTGAGCCGGTAGTGCGTCGGGAAGGTGTCGCGGGCGTCCTTGGCCGGCTGCACGCGGGCGAGGACGGCGTCGTGCAGGCGGTTGGGCACCATCCGCGCCGGCACCGCGATCGCGCCCCAGCGGTTCGGGGTGCGCGCGCAGATCCAGCCGCCCGGGCGCAGCACCCGGTGCAGCTCCCCCGCGGTCCACGCCGGGTCCTCGACGTGCTCGAAGGTGTAGTCGGAGACGACCAGGTCCACCGAGGCGTCGGCCAGGGGGAGCGCCTCGTCGGGGGCCACGACGTGGGCGGCGTCGAGCCCGGGGTGGTCGAGCACGGCGTCGTCGACGTCGACCCCGACCACCGTCCGCCCCGGCGCGCGCAGGTCGCGCAGCTGCCGGTGGAACGGCGAGGGCTCGGTCTCGAAGAACTGCCCCCGCCCGGCGCCGAGGTCGAGCACGACGTCGGGGTCGGCGAGCCCGTCGAGCAGGGCGTTGACGCGCAGGTAGAAGGCGATCGTGCCGTCGTGGCGCGAGAACCCGCCCGCGGCCAGCTCGGGGAGGTCGCGGCGGCGGCGGGCCGCGAGGGTGTCAGGCAACGGGGGCCTCCACGGGGTCGTCGTCCCGGCCGTCCGGGGACGGGGCCAGGCGGTCGAGGGCGGCGTCGAGGGCGGCGGCGACGGCCGCGGGGTCGGTGGTGGCGGCGTCGACGAGCGCGGTGAGGTGCAGCGCGCCGCCGATCCGCGTCAGGTAGACCGTCACGCGGCGCGCACCGCGCGGGACGGCGCCGGCGACGACGGTGCGCGGGCCGTCGGCCCACGGGAGGGACTCCCAGCCCGGGTCGTGCCCGCGGTCGGCCCAGCCGAGGGTCGGCACGGCCTCGCCCGGCGTGCCGGGCACCGCGCCGAGGGCGGCCCGGACGCGCCAGCGGGCGTTGGTCAGCAGGAACTGCAGCAGCGGCAGCCCGTCGTCCAGGGCCGCGCGGAGGTCCCCGGACGGCGTGGCGGCGTCGCCGGGCAGCGCGACGGAGGACACGAGGTTCCCGGCGACGCCCCGGTCGCCCCGCAGGTAGCGGCGCAGGTCGACCGGGACGGCGATCCGGTCCACGACGACGTCGCGCTCGCGCAGCGCGGCGACCGTCGCGTCCAGCAGCGCCGTCGACACCGAGCGCCCGGGCGCCTCGCGGTCGCGGCGGCGGCGTATCTCGCGCAGACGGTCCGCGGGGACCACGCGCACGACGGGCACGAGCTCGGTGGACGGGGCGGTGGACCCGGGGTGCGCCGCGGGGGCGGGCCGGCGCCGTTCGGCGGCGATGCGGCCGACCGCGCGC
>NZ_BAABHO010000101.1:0-6174 GCF_039542135.1 Actinomycetospora chlora | reverse complement strand
TAGCCGCCCTCGGCCAGCGCGGCCAGGGCGAGGCCGTCGAGGGCGGTCGCGGCGAGCCGGGCGAAGCCGGCGGTGCGGGCGACGGCCAGGGCGCGCTGCAGCTCGGCCCGCGCGGCGGACGTGTCGTCGCGGGTGAGCAGCGACCGCCCGCGGGCGAGGTGCAGCAGCCCCGCGAGCCCGGGGTCGTCGGGCACGGCGGTCGCCGGCGTCGGGGCAGCGCCCGTGAGCATCTCGACGGCGGTCCGCAGCCCCGCCAGCACGGGATCGGGTGCCGCCGGCCAGACGGCGCGGGCACGGTGCAGGCGCGCCGCCGCGGCGGGGAGCTCCCGCGCGTCGACGTGCGCGAGCGCCGCGACGAGGACGAGGTACGGGTCGTCGTGCACCACCGTCGGGCCGAGGTCGGAGAGCGCGAGGCGCAGCGCGGGGAGCTCGCCGTGCAGCAGGAGCGGGACGGCCACGCGGCGCAGCAGGTCGGCGGTGAGGGCGGGGTCGCCGGCCTCGCGGGCGTGGCGCAGGGCGTGGACGGGCTCGGCGTGCCAGGCCCACCACCGGGCCGCGGTCGCGTGCTGCCCCCGGTGCCGGTCGGGGCACCGGCGGGCGAGATCCGCGGCGAGGTGCGAGCGCAGGAGGGCGTGCACGCGGTGCGCGCCCGGCTCCGCCCGGTCGAGCCGCTCGATCATCCCGAGCCCGTGGGCGAGCTCCTCGAGCCGGCGGGCGACGTCGGGGTGCCCGGTGAGCTCGCGCGCGAGCGGCGCGGGGAGGCGGTCGCAGACGCTGATGTCGCCCAGCAGCTCGCGGTCGTCGGGCGTGAGACCGGCGAGGAGCTCACCGCCGAGGTAGTCGGCGACGGAGCGCTCGTCGCCGGAGAACCGGGCGAGGAAGGACGCGGAACCCTCGTCGCCGCGGCGCAGGGCGAGCACGGCGAGCCGCAGGCCGGCGGCCCAGCCCTCGGTGCGCCGGTGCAGGACCGCGACGTCGTCGCCGCCGAGGTCGACGCCGCAGGCGGTGGCCAGCGCGGCGGCCTCCCCCGGCCCGAAGCGCAGGTCCGCGGCCCGCAGCTCGAGCAGCCCGTCGTCGAGGCGGAGCCGGGGCAGCCCGACGGCGGGGTCCGAGCGCGCGGCGAGCACCAGCGACACCCCGGCCGGGCGGTCGCGCACCAGCCGGGCGAGGGCCCGCGCGCCGCCCGGGCGGTCGGCCACGACGTGGACGTCGTCGAGCACGAGCCGGACCGCGGGGCGGGACGTCGCGAGGGCGTCGAGCAGCGCGTCGGCGAGGTCGAGGCCGCCGGCGCCGGCCGCGACGCGGTCGGCCAGGGCGTGCAGCGGGTCGCCCGCGGGGACCGCGCCCGTCGCCAGCACGCCGGCGAGCACGGCGGCCCAGAAGCGGTCGGGCTCGGCGTCGTCGCGGTCCAGACCGACCCACGCCGTGACGGGTCCCTCGCCGCGCCGGGCCCACTCCGCGAGCAGGACGGTCTTGCCGGAGCCCGCCGGCGCGACCACGGCGACCAGGCGGCCGTCCCCGGCCGCGGCCAGGCGTCCCGAGAGCGCGGGCCGCGGCACGTGCCACGCGGGCAGCGCCGGCACCGTCGTCCTGCTCGCGGGGATCCGGACCATGCACGCAGGGTGGCGCCGGGCCGGGTGAGGCGGCGTCCTACGCGGAGGATGAGGCAGATCGGGTGACGGCCGCCGCGGGGCTGACCACTCAGAGCAGACCGAGGGCGCGGGCACGGTGGACGGCCTCCCGGCGGCCGGTGGCCCCGAGCTTGCGGTACACGGACCGTTGGTGGGTCTTCACCGTGTTCACCGAGACGTAGAGCTCGGCCGCGATCTCCGGGTTCGACAGCGTGCTCGCGAGGTAGCGCAGCATGGTCGCCTCGCGCTCGGTGAGGGGCTCGACGGGCGCCGCGCGGGAGGTGCCCGGCAGGGTCCCGGTCAGGGTCCCGGTGAGGCGCTCGAGCAGGTCGACCGCGAACGTCGCGGCGCCGCTGCCGCGGTCCACGCGCCGGCGCAGCAGGTCGGCGAGCGCCGGCTCCGCCAGGAACGGCCGGCGCAGCCCGAACGGCGCCGCGGCGAGCAGCGCGTCCTCGAGCAGGTCCAGGGCGCGGTCCGGTGTGCCCCCACGCTCGGCGGCGAGCGCCGCGACGACGCCCGCCTCCGTCCGGACCCGGGGGAGCGCGCTCGCCGTCGTCGCGCCGAGGGCCCCCTCCACCCCGTCGTCGCCGAGGTGCAGCCGCAGGCGGGCCGCGGCCACGAGCCCGGCCTCGGTCACGGGCGGGCCGAGGCGCGCGGCCAGCGCCCGGGCCGCCGCGGGGTTGCCGCCCCGGGCGAGCAGGTCGGCCTCCCCGAGGTGCCACCGCTCGGTCAGCGGCCGCGGGGGCGTCCAGGAGCCGGCCCGCGTCCGGGCGAGCCGGAGCTGGGCGAGGGCGTCCTCGTGGTCACCCGCGAGGTCCCGGCGGCCGGCGAGCACGAGGGCGCGCGCCAGGACGACGTGGGGCTCGGGGGCGGCCTCCTCGACCTCCGAGAGGCGGGCCACCCACCGGTCGGCGTCGTCGAGCTCGTGGCGGTCGAGCGACGTGCGCGCCATCGCGAGGTAGGCGGCGGCGATCTGGGGTGCACGTGTCCAGCCCGCGTCGGTGGCGACGGCGACCACCTCGCGTGCCCGCCGGTCGGCCTCGTCGAGCTCGCCGCGCTCGCACACGAGCAGCGCGAGGTGGGCGGCCGCGTTGACCCGGGGGAACGAGGCTGGTCCGGGCTCCTCCGCGGACTCGCGCAGGTGGGTTTCGGCCGCCGCCGTGTCACCGATCCACATCTCGGCCGTGCCGAGGTTGGCCAGGACGACGGTCGGCACGATCGCGGGGTCCACCACGCCCCACCGGTCGAGGGTGGGCACGTCGACGCTCACCGAGCGGAAGGCCCGGACGGCGGCGTCGAGGTCGCCGGACCGCCGGGACTCGGCGCCCTCGACGAGGGCGTGCTGCAGGTCGAGGCGCTGCCGGCGTGTCCCGGTGAGCGTGTCGGCGCCCCGCCGGACGGCGGCCAGCAGGGACCGGACCTGGGTGGGGACCCCGAGGACGGCCCGGGCCCCGGCCAGCCCGACGGCGAGCTCGGGGTGCTCGAGCAGCACCGGGTGCGGGACGCCGGCGAGCACGCGGGCGACCTCGTCGGCGGACCCGCGCAGCAGCAGGGAGATCGCGTGGGCGCCGAGGACGTCCGCGGCCAGGCCCCAGAGCTCCCCCCGCACGGCCGAGCGCAGCGCCTCCAGCGGCATCGCGTGCCGCAGGAACCACTCGGCGGCGCGGCGGTGCCGGTCGCGCCGGGTCCGGCGGGGCACCGGGCGCGCCCGCAGGAGGTCGAGCACCAGGCGGTGCAACCGGTACCAGCGCCCCGGGTGATCGAGCGCCTGGACGAACAGGTGGGACGCCGAGAGCTCCGCGAGCCGCGCCTCGCCGTCGTCCCGTTCGGTGAGCGCGTCGGCGAGGTCGGCGCAGACGAGGTCGACGACGCTGATCCGCTCCAGGAACGCGACGAGCTCGGACGGCTGCCGTCCGAGTACCTCCTCGAGCAGGTAGCCGGACACGCTGTGCGTGTCGCCGGAGAACACGGCGACCGCGGCGTCGAGGTCGGGACGCCCGGCGAGGTCGAGGGCGGCCAGGCGCATGCCCGCCGCCCACCCCCCGGTGCGGGCGACCACCTCGCGCACGTGCCCGTCGCCGGCGGGCACGCCGAGCTGCGCGAACAGGGTGATCGCCTCGTCGTCGCGGAAGGCGAGGTCCTCGGGCCGGACCTCGGCGACCAGGCCGGCCAACCGCAGCCGGTGCAGCGGCCAGGGCGGGTCCCGGCGAGTGGTCGCCACGACCGTCAGCCCCGGCACCGGCCGCTCGGCCAGGCTGCGCAGCCCCGCGTGCACCGCGGCGGACGTGATCTCGTGGAGGTCGTCGAGCACCACCACCACGCGCCCCTCGGCGAGCCGCAGCGCGTGCGCGAACAGCCCCGGCAGCTCGTCGGGGTCGCCGGCCCGGCCGTCGAGGCGGCGCAGGGCGGCCGCGGCCGCCGGTCCCGCGTGCGGGCCGACCGCCCGGGCGAGCGTGTCCCAGAACGACCGCGGGTCGTTGTGGGACGGGCCGAGCGTGACCCACGCGGCGCGGCGGCCCCCGGCACCCGCCGCGAGCCACGACCCGACGAGCAGCGTCTTGCCCCACCCGGCCGGCCCCACGACGAGCGTCACGGCCGCGTCCGCGGTGTGGCGGTCGAGCAGCGCGTGCAGCCGCGGCCGGTCGACGAGGTGCGTCGCCACCGGGACCGCGTGCTCGGCGTGGTCACGTGCGGCGCGCGGGGCCGGCAGCGGGGCCGGCGGGGACGGCGGGGACGTCCACGGGCCCTCGATGACGGGGGCCGCGGGGTGCTCCGGGGAGACGGTCACGGCGCCACCTCCCGGGCCGGTGCGGACGCGACGGCGTCCCGGTCGGGTGCGTAGGTGCGCGACGCCCGGTGGAAGCAGACCGACGCCGCGACGCCGAGCGCGGCGACCAGGGCGAGGGCGGTGGCGAGGCCGAGCGCGTCGCCGAGGGCGCCGGTGAGTACCGGGCCGACGGTCAGTCCGAGCAGGTTCTGGGCCACGACGAGCACCGACACCGCGGTCGCCCGGACGCCGGGGTGGGTCACGTCGACGACGGCGGCGACGGCGGGCCCGACCGGCGCGGTGACGGTCGCGGCCCCGAGCAGCAGGAGGCCGACCTGCCCGGGACCGGCCGGCACGACCGCGAGCGCGGGGACGAGCAACGCGCTCGCCGCGAGCGCCGCGACGGCCGGCCCCCGCATCCGCGACGGGTCGTGGCGCGCCGCCCGGTCGGCGAGCACGGCCCCGCCCACCGTGCCGGCGGCCCCGGCGAGCATCACGACCGCCGCCAGCTCGCCCGCGCCGGCGGGGCCGAGCCCGAGGTCGCGCTCGAAGTGGGTCGGCAGCCAGGTGTAGAACGCCGAGGCCACGACCAGCATCAGCGCGATGCCGGCGACGGCCGCGACGACGGTGCGCGTGCGCAGCACGCCCGCGACCGCGCGGCGACCGCGTGGGGCCAACCGGACCGTCGGGTAGTCGCGCACCCGCAGCACCGCCAGCGCCAGCAGCACCCCCGGCACGGCCAGCATCCCGACCGCCCAGCGCCAGCCCCACTCGGCCGCGACGACGCTGCCCAGCGCCATCCCCACCACCGTGCCGAGCGGTCCGGCGGCCTGGAACACGCCGAGCGCGGTCGCCCGGCGCCCGGCGGGGAAGGACGTCGCGAGCAGGGCACCGCCGGCGGGCCCGTACCCGGCCTCGCCGGCCCCCAGCCCCACGCGGGCGGCGAACAGCGCGGCCGGCCCCGGAGCGAGGGCGGAGGCCGCCGCGGCGGCGCTCCAGACCGTCCCCATCACCGCGATCGCGCGCGTCCGGCTCCACCGGTCGACCACCCCGGCTACGGGCAGGGCGCCGAGCCCGACGGCGAGGGTCACCACCGCGACGAGCGCGCCGAGCGTCGTGTCGTCGAGGTGCCACTCGGCGCGCAGGGCGGGGAACGCGGCGACGAGCACCTGGCGGTCCGCGAAGTCGACCGCCATCAGCGCGGTGAGCAGGGCGAGCACGGCACGGGGCGACGGTCCGGCGCGCCCGCTCATCCGAGGAGGCCCTGCTCGTGGGCGACGAGCACCGCGTCCCGGCGCGTGGTGACGCCGAGCTTGCCGTAGAGCGCGCGGACGTGGGTCTTGATGGTGTTGATCGAGACGTCGAGCTCGTCGGCGATCTCGTCGAGGCTCTCCAGCGACGGCAGCCGGGCGAGGACGTCGTGCTCGCGCCCGCTCAGCGCGATCCCCGCGGGGGTGGCGGCGCCCGCGGCCAGGGCGCGGGCGACGAAGGTCGACCGCGGCGCGCCGGCGGCCAGCTCGTCGACGAGCAGGGCGCGCACCGCGCCGTCGGCGTGGGTGAAGGGCCGCAGGGCGCCGGTGGGCTCGGCCAGGTCCACGGCGTGCCGGGCCGCCGCGCGGGCCCTCGGGCGGTCGACGCGCGCCAGCCGTCCCCGGCTCTCCAGCAGCCAGGCCTCGACGTCGAGCGCGTCGGGGGTGGGGTGCGGCCGCCGAGCCAGCAGCGGGGCGAGGGCCGCGCGGGCCGCGGCGTGCTCGCCGGCGGCGGCCGCGGTCCAGG
>NZ_BAABHO010000100.1:0-6380 GCF_039542135.1 Actinomycetospora chlora | reverse complement strand
GACGCCGCCGCGGCGAGCCCCCCGAGCACGCCGTCGACGTCGTCAACCAGGGCGGCGTGGCGGGCACCGAGGGCCACCCGGGCCGCCGCGGCCGCCTCCGCCGCCGGGCCGCTCCAGCCGGACACCGGGCGCAGCGACCCGCCGGCGTGCGCCAGGCCGGCGCGGGCCACGCCGAGGCGGGTCACGGCGTCCGCGAGACCGGCCGTCACGGCCCGGCCCGGTGGGCCCCGGCGGCGACGGCCGCGTCGACGTCGGCATAGCCCGCGGCCGCCGCCGCGAGCGCCTCCCCGTGCGCCACGACGTCGGCGACGCACAGCGCCACCGCGGCCTCCCACCGCCCGGCCAGCGCGACCGCGGCCGCCCCGGCCCGCCCGCCCGGCACCACCGCCACCGACCGCACGGCCTCCGCCGCCGCGGGTGCCGCCACGTCCAGCACCGCGGCACACGCCCCCGCGGCACCCGCCAGCTCCTCGGGCCGCACCTCCGGCCCGTCCTGTTCGCTCACACCGGTTCCGACGCGGCGGCGGCCCCGGCGGATCCGCGCGGCCCGCGGCCTGGGGACGCATCCGGCCGGTGGGGATACTCGGTGATCGTGCCGGTCCCTTCCCCCGCCGAGTTGGAGTCCGCGAAGAACAAGCTGCTCCCCGACGTCCTGCCCGGGCCCGACGACCCGCCGCTGCGGGTGCTGTTCTGCGGTATCAACCCGGGGCTGGTGTCGGCGGCCACCGGCCACCACTTCGCCCGGCCCGGCAACCGCTTCTGGCCCGCGCTGCACGCCTCGGGCTTCACCCCGCGTCTGTTCGCGCCCGCCGAGCAGGGTCTGCTCCCCGCCCTCGGGCTCGGCATCACCAACGTCGCGCCGCGCGCCACCGCCCGCGCCGACGAGCTCGACGACGCCGAGCTGGTCGCCGGCGGCGAGCGGCTGCGCGCGCTGGTGGCCGAGGTCCGTCCCGCCTGGCTCGCCGTCGTCGGGATCGGCGCCTACCGGGTGGCGTTCGCCGACCGCAGGGCCGCCGCCGGGCGCCAGGAGCGCACGCTCGGACCGACCGGGCTGTGGGTGCTGCCCAACCCGAGCGGCCTCAACGCCCACCACACGCCCGCCACCCTGGCCGCCGCGTTCGCCGCGCTGCGGGAGGTGTCGGGGTAGAGGGGCCACCGGGCGGGAACTGGCCCGGCATGAAGGCTGCGATCTACCGCCGCACCGGCCCCGCCGCCGAGGTGCTCGCCGTCGAGGACGTCGACGTCCCCGACCCCGGCCCCGGCGAGGTCCGCGTCCGCATCACCGGCTCCGGGGTCAACCCGACCGACTGGAAGACCCGCGCCGGCCTCACCGGCCGCGACCCCGAGACGTTCCAGATCCCGCACCAGGACGGCGTCGGTGTCGTCGACGCGGTCGGCGAGGGCGTGGACGCCGTCGCGGCCGGGGAGCGGGTCTGGCTGCAGCTCGCGGCGTTCGGCAACCGGTACGGCACCGCCGCGGAGTACTCGGTGCTCCCCGCCGAGCGCGCGATGCCGCTGCCCGCCGACGCGCCCGACGACCTCGGCGCGTGCCTGGGCGTGCCCGCGGTGACCGCCGCGCACTGCCTGCTGGTGCGCGGCGACGGGCGGGAGGCGCTGCGCGACGCGACGGTGCTCGTGGCCGGCGGCGCGGGTGCGGTCGGGCACTACGCGATCGAGCTGGCCAAGCACGCCGGCGCGCGCGTGGTGACGACGGTGAGCAGCGAGGAGAAGGGCGAGCTGGCCCGGGCCGCGGGCGCCGACCTCGTCGTGAACTACCGCGAGGACGGGGCGGTCGACCGGGTGCGGGAGTTCGCCGGGCGCGTCGACCGGGTCGTCGAGGTGGCGCTGGGCGCGAACCTCGAGCTGGACCTCGCGGTCGCCGGCGCGGGCACCGTCATCGCGGTCTACGCGAACGAGCCCGACGACCCGGTGATCCCGACCCGCCGGTTCATGGTGGCCAACGCGACGATCAGCTACGTGCTGCTCTACGGCGTGCCGGCGCCGGAGCTGGCCGCCGCGTCGGCGTGGGTGTCCGACGCCGCACGGGCCGGCGCGCTCACGCCGCTGCCGGTGACCCGCTACGCGCTCGACGACATCGTCGCCGCGCACGAGGCGGTGGAGAACGGGGCCGTGGGCAAGGTCGTGGTCGTGCCCTAGGAGTGGCGCCCCGCGGTCCTGCGGTTGGCCGGACCGCTGTACCTGTGACCTGGCGTTACAGCTACCGGCGGGTTAACCTCGTCGCGTGTCGACGCACTACGACGTCCTCGTCGTCGGGTCCGGGTTCGGGGGCAGCGTCACGGCGCTGCGGCTCGCGGAGAAGGGCTACCGGGTCGGCGTCCTCGAGGCCGGCCGGCGGTTCACGCCCGAGACGCTGCCGGCCACGTCGTGGGACGTGCGGAACTTCCTGTGGGCCCCGAGGCTCGGCTGCTACGGCATCCAGCGCATCCACGTGCTGCGCGACGTCGTGGTCCTCGCGGGCGCGGGCGTCGGCGGCGGGTCGCTGAACTACGCCAACACGCTCTACCGGCCCAAGAACGACGCGTTCTACCGCGACCCGCAGTGGGCGTCGATGACCGACTGGCGCGACGAGCTCGACCCGTTCTACGACCAGGCCACGCGCATGCTCGGCGTCGTCACCCAGCCGTCGGTGACGCCGTCGGACGTCGTGATGCGGCAGGTCGCGCAGGAGCGCGGGCGCGCCGACACCGTCGCCCCCACCCAGGTCGGCGTGTACTTCGGCGAGGGCCCCGGCGTGACGTCGCCCGACCCGTTCTTCGGGGGCGCCGGGCCGGCCCGCACCGGCTGTCTCGAGTGCGGCGAGTGCATGACCGGCTGCCGCCACGGCGCCAAGAACACCCTGGAGACCAACTACCTGGCCCTGGCCGAGCGCGCCGGGGCGGTGGTGCACCCGGAGACGACGGTGCGCACGATCCGGCCCGCCCCGTCTTCCCCGTCGGGCTATGTGGTGGAGACCCGCGCGACACGGGGCCGGGGCCGGCGGACGTCGTACACCGCGGACCAGGTGGTCGTCGCGGCCGGCACGTGGGGCACGCAGAGCCTGCTGCACCGGCTGCGCGACACCGGCGTCCTGCCGCGCGTCTCGCGCCGGCTCGGCGAGCTGACGCGGACGAACTCCGAGGCGCTGGTCGGCGCGATGGCCCGGCGGGCGCCGGTGCGCGGCGGGCCGCGGGACTTCACCCGCGGGGTCGCGATCACGTCGTCGTGGCACCCCGACGAGGACACCCACATCGAGCCCTGTCGCTACGGCTACGGGTCGAACGCGATGGGCCTGCTGACGACGCTGATGACCGACGGCGGCGGGCGGGTGCCGCGGGCGCTCAAGCTGCTGGGGTCGATCGTCCGGCACCCGCGGACGTTCGCGCGCTCGCTGGACAAGCGGCACTGGTCGGAGCGAACGGTCATCGCGCTGGTCATGCAGTCGCTGGACAACTCGATCACGGTGCGGCGGCGCTTCGGGCGTCTCGTGTCGCGCCAGGGCCACGGCACGCCCAACCCGACGTGGATCCCGGCGGCGAACGAGACCACCCGGCGGCTGGCCGAGATCATCGACGGCGACCCCGGCGGCACGTGGGGCGAGGCGGTGAACATGCCGATGACCGCGCACTTCATCGGCGGCTGCCCGATCGGCCCGGACCCCGAGCACGGCGTCGTCGACGGCTACCAGCGGCTCTACGGGCACCCGGGGCTGCACGTCGTGGACGGCTCGGCCCTCTCGGCGAACCTGGGCGTCAACCCGTCGCTCACCATCACCGCCCAGGCCGAGCGGGCGATGGCGTTCTGGCCGAACAAGGGCGAGGCGGACCCCCGCCCGGCCCTCGGCGAGCCCTACCGGCGGATCGCGCCGGTGGCCCCGCGGTCCCCGGTGGTCCCGGCCGACGCCCCGGGCGCGCTGCGCCTGGTCGGCCTGGGCACCCCGCCCGTCCCTCCCCGCACCCCCGTCGCCGGCGGCTGACGCACCTCCCGGTGCGAGCAACGCGGCATTGCTGGCACGGGGTGCCAGGATCGCCACATCCTCGCCGCCGCGACACGCCGGGACGTGTCAGCCTGGCGTCCAGGCGGACGTACCCCGTGCGTCAGGATCACGCGGTGCCCGCCGACGCCCTGCTGTTCTCGAACTCCCGCCCGCCCGGGGCCCAGGTGCCGTTCGCGCACGCCGCGGAGCCCCTGCGCGCCCACCTCGGCGGGCGGACGCTGTGGTTCGCCGCGTGGGCCGGGGACGACCTCGACACCTACAGCGGCTGGGTCGGCGACGCGCTGCGCGACGTCCTGGGCGACCTCGACGTCCGCGGCCTGCACCGCGAGGCCGACCCCGCGGCCACGATCCGCGACGCCGACCCCGACCGGGAGACGGTCTTCGTCGGCGGCGGCAACACCTTCCGCCTGCGCCGGCGCACGGGCGACAACGGCGTCCTCGCCGCCCTGCGCGACCGCGGGGACCTGCGCTACGCCGGCGCCAGCGCGGGCTCCAACCTCGCCTGCCCGACGATCATGACGACCAACGACATGCCGATCGTCGACCCGGGCGGGTTCGACGCCGTCGGCCGCATCCCGGTGCAGATCAACCCGCACTACCTCGACCCCGACCCGCACTCCACCCACCGCGGCGAGACCCGCGAGGAGCGGATCGCCGAGTTCCACCAGGAGAACGCCGTCGCCGTCGTCGGCCTCCGCGAGGGCGCCTGGCTCCTCCACCACCAGGAGACGCTCACGCTCGACGGCTACACCGCGCGGCTCTTCCGCCGCGGGCACGAGCCGGTGGAGCTCGCGGCGGGTACGGACCTGTCGTGGCTGCTCGCGACACCTACCTCCTGACCGACGTCCGCACGCGTCACCACGACGGACGCGTCGACGTCGCCGTCGACGACGGCGTCGTCACCGCCGTCGGGCCGGACCTCGATCCCGAGGGCCGCCCGCGACGCGACGGTGCGGGCCGGACCGTCCTGCCCGGGCTCGTCGAGCCGCACCTGCACCTCGACAAGGCGATGCTCGGTGCCGAGGTCGTCGACTCCCTCGACGACGCCGTCACGGCCACCGCCGAGGCCAAGCAGCACTTCACCCCCGACGACGTCCGCGCCCGCGCCACCGACGTCCTCGAGCGCGCCCACCGCGCGGGCACCACGCGCATCCGCACGCCCGTCGACGTCGACCCGACGGTCGGCCTGACCAGCCTCGACGTGCTGCTCGAGCTCCGGGAGGAGTGGGCCGGCCGGGTCGCGCTGCAGGTCGTGGCCTTCCCGCAGGAGGGGATCGCCGCCCGCCCCGGCACGCGCGACCTGCTCGTCGAGGCCCTGCGCCGCGGCGCCGACGTCCTCGGTGCCTGCAGCTACGCCGAGGACGACGTCGACGCCTGCCGCGAGCACGTCCGCGACGTCCTCGATCTCGCGCAGCGACACGGCGTCCCGGTCGACGTCCACGCCGACTTCGCCGCGGGGCCGGACGACCCCCGCCACGACCTCGCCGCCGACATCGCGGCCATGACCGCCGCCGCCGGGATGCAGGGACACGTCGTGCTCGGGCACGTCACGACGCTCGCCGGGCTCGGCGCCGACCGCCGCCGTCACGCCGCCGACGCCCTCGCCGACGCCCACGTCGGCGTCGTCGTGCTCCCGCCCACCGACCTCTTCCTCGTCGGCGCGTCGGCCCCGGTCCGCGAGCTGCGCGACGCCGGCGTCCGCGTCGCGTACTCGTCGAACAACGTCCGCAACGCCTTCACGCCCTTCGGCACCGTCGACCTCCTCGACGCGGCCCTGCTGCTGGGCCACATGCAGGGCGTCGGCCCCGAGACCCTGCTCGACATGGCCACCACCGGCGCCGCCGCCCTGATCGGCGACGACCGCCACGACGTCGTGCCGGGCGCCCGCGCCGACCTGGTGCTGATCGACGCACCCGACGCTGTCACCGGCCTGCTCGACCGCGCGCCCCGGACGCACGTCACCGACCTCCCCTCCTGAGGCGAGCCGGGTGAGCTCGGGCCTCAGCCGCCCTCGCCGATCGGGGTGACCTGCGCGTCGTCGCTCGGCCCACCGTCGCCGACGTCATCGATCCCCCCGACGGCGGATGGCTCACCGCCGCCCACCTGACCGACCACGGCGCCCGCGCCGCCACCCACGGACCCGCCACCGGCACCGCCACCGTCGCCGGGACCGCCGCCACCTCCGGCACCTCCGCCGGATCCACCGCCGGGCACGACGGGCACGCCGGCGGACCCGCCGACCCCCGCTCCCCCGCCCGCGGGACCGCCGGCGCCCGGCGCGACGGCGCCTCCGTCGGTGACCGCCGCGCCCCCGGGCGCGACACCGGGCGCGACGCCGGGCACGGCACCCCCGGCCGTGGGGTGCGCGGGGACCGAGACCGCGGCC
>NZ_BAABHO010000099.1:0-6770 GCF_039542135.1 Actinomycetospora chlora | reverse complement strand
CGGCGACCGTCGCCACCCCGGTGGCCACCGCGAGCAGCACCGCGGCGGTGAGGACGCCCAGCAGCGCGGCGACGCCCGTGCGCCCGGCCGCGCCGAGGGCGAGGAGCGCGACCGCGGCGACGGCGGCGGCCAGGGCCGCGCCGAGCAGCAGCTGCGGCGGACCCGCGGTGGTGGCGAGCGAGGTGGCCGGACCCGTCGCCGTCCACGGCACCGCGGCCACCCCGGCGACGAACGCGAGCCCGACCGCCCCGAGCGCGAGCACCGACCCGGCGGCCGGCTCGTCGACCACCCGCGCCCCGCCGGCGGCGAGCCCGAGCGTGCCCAGCGCGGCGACACCGGCGACGGCGGCCGTGCCCAGACCGCCGGCGAGGCCCGGCCCGCGCCCGGCGACGACGAGCGCCAGCGCCACCGCGGCCACGCCGGCGGCGAGCCCGGCGAGCCCGAGGACGCGCGCGAGCCCGGGCCCCCAGGCGCGGTAGCTCGCGGGCGTCGCCTCGGCGACGGCGTCGACGACGTCGTCGAACAGCGGGGGCGGCGCGGCGTCGGTCCGCCGGCGCAGCACCAGCTGGTCGCCGTCGAGGACACCGAGCGAGGCCAGCGTGCGCGACGGGTCGACCGGGCCCTGACCGAGGGGCGCCAGCGTCCAGCCCCCGCCGGTGCCGCGGCTCCCGGCGGCGGACTCGCCGGTCATGTCGAGCAGGACGGGCAGCAGGTCCGCGAGGGGCACGTCGGGCGGCAGCGCGACGTCCACGCGCGTGCGCGGCGCGAGCACCGACACCCGGCTCGCGGCCGTGACCGCCGTGCCGGAGCCGGGCGGCAGCGACGTCTGCTCGCCGGTCGCGGGCCGGTCGCGCGTCCCGGGCAGGGCCGCGCCGCGGCCGGACCGGGCGGTGCCTGTCATGCGCTCCTCGTGACGTGTGTGCGACCGGGTGCCGGAGTTCGCCGAGACGGACCCCGCGCGGCCCGCGGCTCCCTAGTATGGCCGGACCGTCCGGTGTGGGAGGTGCCGTCGGCAGGATTGGGGGACACCCGTTGGGCACACGGGTCTACCGGCGCGCCGCGCGCCTGGCGCCCCCCGAGGTGCCCTCCGGCGAGATCCACCTCGAGGCCCCGCCGGAGATCCCGCGGGTGACGCCCTCCTCGCCCCTGCTGCGGCTGTTGCCGCTGCTCATGGTGGTCGGGTCGCTCGGCTTCATCGTCGTCATCGGCGTCGACAACCCGACGTCGTGGCTCTTCGGCGGGATGTTCGCGCTCTCGACGCTCGGGATGGTCGCGGGCGGGGCGACGCGCGGCGGTGGGCAGCGCCGCGCGGAGGCCGACGAGGAGCGCACGGACTACCTGCGCTACCTCGCGCAGATGCGCCGCCGGGCCCGCGACACCGCGTCCGACCAGCGTCGCGCGCTCGAGTGGGCCCACCCCGAGCCGACGGCGCTCGTGGCCCTCGCGCGGGGCCCGCGGATGTGGGAGCGGCGCCCGGCCGACCCGGACTTCGCGCACGTGCGCGTCGGGCGCGGGTCGCAGCGCCTGGCCACCGCGCTCGTCCCGCCGCAGACCGGGCCGGTGGACGACCTGGAGCCGGTGTCGACCGTCGCCCTGCGCCGCTTCGTGCGCACCCACTCGATCGTCCCGGACCTCCCGACGGCGGTGTCGCTGCGCGCCTTCGCGTCGATCGGCGTCGAGGGCGGGGACGCCGACGCGCGCCGTGGGCTGGTGCGCGCGCTCGTGGCCCAGCTCGTGACGTTCCACAGCCCGGACGACCTCGTCCTCGCCGTGGCCGCCACGGGCCCGGCGCGGGCGGCGTGGGAGTGGGTCAAGTGGCTGCCGCACGTCGCGCACCCGCGCCTGCACGACGGCGCCGGCCCGGTGCGGATGGTGGCGTCGTCGCTGGCCGCGGTGGAGTCGTGGCTGGCGCCCGAGCTGGCCGGGCGGGGCCGCTTCACCCGCGGTGCCGCGCCCGTTCCCGACGCCGCGCACGTCGTCGTCGTGCTCGAGGACGCGGAGGTGACGCTCACCGAGCAGCTGGTGCTCGCCGACGGGCTGACCGGGGTCACGGTGATCGACCTGTCGGGCGCGCTGGGCACGCTGACCGCGCGGCGGGGCCTCGGGCTGGTGCTCGAGACGGACCGGATCGGCGCCGCCGGACGCGGCGGCACCGAGTGGTTCGGCCGTCCCGACGCCCTCGGCGCGGCCGAGGCCGAGGCCCTCGCGCGCCGGCTCGCGCCGTGCCGCACCCCGACCGTCGACGCCGATCCCGACGAGCCGCTGCTGACCAGCCCCGGGATCCTCGAGCTGCTCGGCGTGGACGGCGAGCCGGACACGTTCGACGTCGCCGCGGCCTGGCGCCCGCGCCCGCTGCGCGACCGGCTGCGCGTGCCGTTCGGCGTCTCGGCCGAGGGCGACCCGGTGGAGCTGGACATCAAGGAGGCCGCCGAGGAGGGCATGGGCCCGCACGGGCTGTGCGTCGGCGCCACCGGGTCGGGCAAGTCCGAGCTGCTGCGCACGCTGGTGCTCGGGCTGATCACCACGCACTCGTCCGAGGCGCTCAACCTCGTGCTCGTCGACTTCAAGGGCGGCGCGACGTTCGCCGGGCTGGCCGACGCGCCGCACGTCGCCGCCGTCATCACCAACCTCGCCGACGACCTGAGCCTCGTCGACCGCATGCAGGACGCGCTGGCCGGCGAGATGCAGCGCCGCCAGGAGCTGCTGCGCGCGGCGGGCAACCTCGCCAACGTCTCGGAGTACGAGCGGGCCCGGGCCGCGGGGGAGGCGCTCGCGCCGCTGCCGACGCTGTTCGTCGTCGTCGACGAGTTCTCCGAGCTGCTGAGCCAGAAGCCCGACTTCGCGGAGCTGTTCGTGGCCATCGGGCGGCTGGGCCGCTCGCTGCAGATGCACCTGCTGCTCGCGTCGCAGCGCCTCGAGGAGGGCCGGCTGCGCGGCCTCGACTCGCACCTGTCCTACCGCATCGGGCTGAAGACGTTCTCGGCCGCGGACTCCCGCGCGGTGCTCGGCGTGCCGGACGCCGCCGAGCTACCGCCGGTGCCGGGCTCGGGCTACCTCAAGGTCGAGTCGTCGAGCATGGTCCGGTTCAAGGCCGGCTACGTGTCGGGCCCGTACCGCGCGGCGGAACGGGTGCTGCCCGCGGCGTCGCCGCTGCCGCGCGAGGTGCGCCCGCGGCCGTTCTCGTCGCACTGGGTGGAGCCGGCGGCGCCGACGGTCCTGGACGCCCGGCCGCACGGCAACGGGCACGGCTCCGTCGTCGAGGTCGCCGCGTCGCCCGGGGTCATCGGGCCGCACGGCGGGACGACGACGCGCGGGGCCGGCGCGACGCCCTCGGTGCTCGACGTCGTCGTCGAGCGGCTGCGCGGTCAGGGTCCGCCGGCCCACGAGGTCTGGCTGCCGCCGCTGGCCGACCCCGCGACGCTCGACGCGCTGCTCCCGCCGCTGTCCGAGACCCCCGACCGCGGCCTGACCGCGCCGGGCTTCCCGGCCAACGGGCAGCTCACGGTGCCGGTGGGCGTCGTCGACCGGCCCTACGACCAGCGCCGCGACGTCCTGTGGGCCGAGCTGGCGGGCGCCGCGGGCCACGTCGTCGTCGCGGGCGGGCCGCAGTCGGGCAAGTCGACGCTGCTGCGCACGCTGGTCACCGCCGCGGCGCTGACCCACACGCCCGCCGAGGTGCAGTTCTACGCCGTGGACCTCGGCGGCGGCACGCTCGCCGGACTCGCCGGGCTGCCGCACGTGGGGGCCGTCGCCGGGCGCGGGGAGGCCGACCTCGTGCGCCGCACCGTCGCCGAGGTCGCCGCGCTGCTCGCCGGCCGCGAGCGGTGGTTCCGGGACGCGGGTGTGGAGTCGATGGCCGACCTCCGCGCCCGCAGGAGACGAAGCGGAGCGGAGCTCGATCATCTGTACCGCCGCCGCGGCGAGCTCGCGCCGGGCACCGGGGGCAGCGACATGCTCGGCGACGTCTTCCTCGTGATCGACGGCTGGCACGCGTTCCGCGGCGAGCACGAGGCCCTCGAGCAGACGGTGATCTCCCTGGCCACGGGCGGGCTGTCGTACGGCGTCCACGTCGTCATCGCCGCGAGCCGGTGGGCCGAGCTGCGCCCCGCGCTCAAGGACCTCCTGGGCACCCGCTTCGAGCTGCGCCTCGGCGACCCGTCGGAGTCCGAGGTCGACCGCCGCACGGCCGCGGTCGTGCCGGCCGGGCGGCCCGGGCGCGGGCTGTCGCCGGAGAAGCTGCACGTGCTCACCGCGCTGCCGCGCGTCGACGGCGTGGCCGAGACCGCCGACCTCGGGCGGGCGACGGCCGCGCTGGTCGCGCGGGTGGCGGCCGCCTGGCCCGGGACCGGCGCGCCGCGCGTGCGGCTGCTGCCCGAGCGCGTCGGGGTGGAGGCGCTGCCCGGGCCCGACGAGGGCCCGCCGCACCTGCTGCCGCTGGGCCTGTCGGAGGACCGGCTCGCGCCGGTGGTGCTCGACGTGGCCGCCGACCCGCACTTCGTCTGCTACGCCGACGCCGAGTCCGGCAAGACCGCGCTGCTGCGGGCGCTCGCCCACCAGATCGTCACGCGCTACCGCCCGGAGCAGGCGCGGCTCGTGCTCGTCGACTACCGCCGCTCGCTGCTCGGCGCGGTCGCGAGCGAGCACCTCATCTCCTACACGTCCTCGCCGCCCGCGCTGACCCAGGCGCTCGGCGAGCTCGTCGAGTCGCTGCAGCGGCGCCTGCCCGGCCCGGACGTGACGCCCGAGCAGCTGCGGGAGCGGTCGTGGTGGACCGGGCCGGACGTGTTCGTGCTGGTCGACGACTACGACCTCGTCGCGGGCGCCGCCGGCAACCCGCTGACCGTCCTGCTCGACCTGCTGCCGCAGGCCCGCGACATCGGCCTGCACCTGGTGGTCGCCCGGCGCACCGGTGGCGCGTCGCGGGCGATGTTCGAGCCGGTGCTCGCCCGCCTGCGCGAGCTGTCCTCGCCCGGCATCGTCATGAGCGGCAGCCGCGACGAGGGCGTGCTGCTCGGCAGCGTGCGCCCGGGCCCGCAGCCGCCGGGGCGCGGCTGGCTGGTCGGGCGCCGGCACGGCGAGCGGCTCGTGCAGGTCGGCTGGCGCGCGCCCGACCCGCCGATCACGGGCCCGGCGCTGCCCGGGCCCGAGGCCCCGGACAGCGACCCGTGAGCGACGCCCCGACGGTCGCGATCGACCTCGGGGTCACGGCGGTGGCGGCGGCCGTCGACCTCGTCGTCCCGGGCGGGCCGGGCGACCCCGAGCCGGCGGACGTGGCCGGTCCCGACGGGCCGGTCGACCTCGCCGCGGTCTTCGCGCCCGCCGACGGCACCGCGCTCGTCGCCGGGGCGGCCGCGCGCCGCCTCGCCCCCACCGACCCGTCCCGCTACGAGCCGACCCCACGCCTGCGCGTCGACGACCCGGACCTGCTGCTCGGCACCCGCGTCGTCGGCGTCGCCGAGGCGTGGGGGGCCGTGCTCGCGGCGGCGCTGGCCCGCGCCGGGCCGCTGCTGCGCGGGGGCCGGCCCGGGCACCTCGTGCTGACCCACCCGGCCGGGTGGGACGCCGGACGCCGCGAGGTATTGCGCCGGGCCGGCTCCGGGCTCGCGGAGGAGCTCACGCTGCTCGCGGAGCCGGTCGCCGCGGCCGCCCACGCGCTGTGGATGCGCCCCCGCCGCGACGCCCGCGCGCCGCGCCCCCTGGCCGTCCTCGACCTCGGGGCCCGCGGCGCGGCGGCGACGGTGCTGGCGCCGCAGCCGTCGCGGTGCTCCGGTGCGCGGCTGCTGGCGCGGCGCGAGGACGCCCGCTTCGGCGGCGACGACGCCGACGAGCTGCTGCTCGGCCACCTGCTCACGGGCCTGTCCGAGGACCCGTTCTCCGACGACCCCGAGGCGCGCCGCGAGGCCGACCGCGTCCGCGAGGTGGTCGCCGCGACCACGCTGGCCGACCGTCGCCACCGCCAGGTCCTGCTCGACGACGTCCGCGCCGCGAAGGAGCAGCTCTCCGACGCCGAGCAGGCCGCCGTCCCGCTGCCCGGGCGCACCACCGCGGCGTGGCTCTCGCGCGGCGAGCTCACCGAGGTGCTGCGCCCGGCACTGCGCGGGGTGGTCGACCTGCTCGCCGAGACCCTCGCCGACGCCGGCACCGGCCCCGAGCACCTCGACGGCGTGTGGCTGACCGGCGGCGGGGCACGGATGCCGCTGCTCGCCGCGCTCGTGCACCGCGAGCTGGGCGTCCCGGCCACCGTGGCCCCGGACCCGCGACTCGTCGTCGCGCACGGCGCCCTCGTCGTGGCGCGGGAGGACGCGGCGGGCACGCCGGGGACCTCCCGGCCGGGGGGAGGAGCCGCCCTCGGGGCGGCGGCCGGCCTGGTCGCCGGGAGCGCGGCCCCGCCGGTCGGGCCGTCGGTCGCGTCGCCGGGGCCGTTGCTCGACCCGCCCACGACCCCCCTCCCCGCGGCCGAGCGCGCGTGGGCCCCGCTCTCGCCGAACGTCGACACGACCGACGACCTCGGCCCGCCCGACGCGACCCCGTCGTGGCTGACGCCGACGTCGCCCGCGACGGGGACGGTGCTGCCGGTGCGGCGGGTCACGCCGGAGGAGGACACCGACGTCGCGCAGGTCGGCCAGGCCGGCGAGGTCGGCGAGGTGACCGAGGAGACCACCGCGACGTCGGCCGTCGCCCCCGTGCCGCGACGGGTGCCCGCGCGCCGGCGGGTCGGGGTCGGCGCCGTGGTGGCGGCGCTGCTGGCGGTGGTCGCGCTGGTCACCGGG